>CAYYAT010000292.1:0-1623 GCA_964469595.1 uncultured Thermomonas sp. | reverse complement strand
GCAAAGCCCGCTGCCCCCCGGCACCGTCCTGCCCGACGTCGGCCCCGCCAACCTCACCGCGCTGGCCGGGTTCAGCGTGGACGCCCGCGTGCTCGGCCGCGAGGACTACCGCTTCGGGCGCGAGGCGGCGTATTCGCCCAGCGACCTCGCGCTGGGCTGGGGCCGGATGGCCGACCCGCACGTGCTGGCGCACCTGTCCATCCACCAGAGCGGGCGCTGGTACCACTACCGCTGGCGCGGGCATCCGCCGATCCCGCCGGCCGAGATCGCCCGCAGCAGCGCGAACATGCACATCGTCCCGGCCGACGACCGGGTGGCCGCGACCCTGCACCACCTGCACGCAGGGCAGCACGTGCGCCTCGACGGCTGGCTGGTGCGGATCGACGACCACGGCTGGCGCTGGACCAGCTCGCTGCGCCGCGACGACACCGGCAGCGGCGCCTGCGAACTGGTCTATGCCTGCGCGATCACCCCGCTCTGAGGAGCGTAGCCCGCACGCCACGCGACGCCCCCATGCCCGTGCGTGGCGAGCCTGTCGAACCATGAACGGGCGGCGTGATCGCGCGGCCGCGCGCCTCACGGTTCCTGCGCCGGCAGCGGCGGCTGCCGGCCGCGGACCCCGGCCACGAAGATCCCGGCCAGGCTGACCGCCAGCCCCAGCCACTGCCGCGGCGACACCGGCACGTCGAACAGCAGCACGTCCAGCAGGTAGGCCACGATCGGCTGCGCCAGCAGCAGCAGGCCGGCCAGCGCCACCGGCAATGCGCCCAGCGCGCGCGAGATCAGGATCCAGCTCAGGCAGTGCCCGATTGCCGCCAGTGCCAGCAGCACGCCCCAGGCGTGCAGCGACGGCGGCCGGAACACCTCGCCCTCGGCCCAGCCGATCGCGCCCAGGCACAGCGCGCTGCCGAACGCGGCCAGGCACAGCACCTGCTCCACCGGCACCCGCGCGCGCCCGGCCCCGGCCAGCGCCTGGGTGCGCTTGATCCCGATGTTGTAGGCGGCATACGCAACCCCGGTGGCCAGCCCCAGCCAGACCCCGCCGCGGTACTGCGGCGGCAGGCCGGCCCAGTCCGCGCCCAGCAGCAGCCACAGCCCGAAGAACGCCAGCAGCACGCCGGCCAGGAAGCGCGGCCCCAGCCGCTCGCGAAACAGCAGCACGCCCGCCAGCGCCATGAAGAACACCTGCGCATTCGCCAGCAGGGTGGCCAGGCCTGGGCCGATCCGCAGGATGCTCTGGTGCCACATCCACAGGTCGATGGCGAACGCCAGCACCGGCACCGCCAGCCAGCGCCAGGCCTTGCCGGGCAGCGCCTGCCAGCCGTGGCGCAGGCTCACCAGCGCGGCCAGCAGCACGCCGGCCAGCAGCATCCGCCAGAACGCCACCGCGGTCGGCGGCATCCCGGCCAGCCGCACCATGATCCCGTTGCTGCCGATGATCGCGGCCCCGGCCAACAGCTGCAGGCTGGCCGCGCGCGACGCCTGCGCCTGGCTCATGCAGGATCGCCGGCCGGCAGGGCATCCGGGTCGGCGTCCGGCGCCGGCGCATCCCCCAGCTGCAGCTGCGCGACTACCTCACGCGCCGCCGGCTCGGCGGCATCCGCCACCATCACCGCGACCAGC
>CAYYAT010000291.1:0-1763 GCA_964469595.1 uncultured Thermomonas sp. | reverse complement strand
CGCACGGCAGCGAGGACGAATTCGTCAGCGCGATGATGCCGGTGCTCAACCCGGCTGGCGTGCAGGACATCCTGGACATGGGCGTGCTGGGTTGGGCGATGAGCCGCTACACCGGCCGCTGGGTGGGCTTCAAGACGATCGCCGAGACGGTGGAATCCTCGGCCTCGGTGCAGGTGGACCCGTTCGCGCTGGAGATCGTGCTGCCGGGCGACGACGACTTCGTGCTTCCGGAAGGCGGCCTCAACATCCGCTGGCCGGACCCGCCGATGGAGCAGGAGATGCGCCTGCACCGCTACGCGGTGAAGGCGGCGCAGGCGTTCGCGCGCGCCAACCGCATCGACCGCCTGGTGATGGACGCGCCGAACGCGCGCCTGGGCATCGTGACCACCGGCAAGAGCTACCTCGACGTGCTGCAGGCGCTGGAATACCTCGGACTGGACGAGGCCGCCTGCCGCGATATCGGTATCCGCGTGTACAAGGTCGGCATGACCTGGCCGCTGGAACCGCAGGGCATCGCCCACTTCGCGCGCGGGCTGGACGATATCGTGGTAGTCGAGGAGAAGAAGGCCTTCATCGAGCGCCAGATGAAGGAGCAGTTCTACAACTGGCCGCAGGATTGGGGGCGTCGCCCGAGCATCGTCGGCAAGTACGACGAGGCCGGCGAGTGGATCCTGCCTTCGACCGGCGAACTGACCCCGGCCACGATTGCCGGGGTGATCGGCCGGCGCATGCTGCGGCTGGGGCTGGTCGGGGGCGGCCAGGCCGAGCGCATCGGCCAGGTCCTGCAGTGGATGGCGCAGAAGGAAGGCGAGCTGGCGCTGCCGCGCGCCAACTTCCCGCGCGTGCCGCACTACTGCTCCGGCTGCCCGCACAACACCAGCACCCAGGTGCCGGAAGGCAGCCGGGCGATGGCGGGCATCGGCTGCCACTACATGGTGACCTGGATGGACCGCCGCACCGACACCTTCACCCACATGGGCGGCGAGGGCGTGACGTGGGCGGGCCAGGCGCCGTTCACCGACACCCCGCACGTGTTCCAGAACCTCGGCGACGGCACCTACTTCCACAGCGGCTCGCTGGCGATCCGCCAGGCGATCGCCGCCGGCGTCAACATCACCTACAAGATCCTCTACAACGACGCGGTGGCGATGACCGGCGGCCAGCCGGTGGACGGCACCCTGACCGTGCCGCAGATCGCCCACCAGATGCGCGCCGAGGGCGTGCAGACCATCGCGCTGGTGTCCGACGACATCGACAAGTGGACCGACCCGTCGATCTTCCCGGCCGGAGTGAGCTTCCACGACCGCCGCGACCTGGACGCGGTGCAGAAGAAGCTGCGCGAGGTGAAGGGCACCTCGATCCTGATCTACGACCAGACCTGCGCCACCGAGAAGCGCCGCCGCCGCAAGCGCGGCAAGCTGGTGGACCCGGCCAAGCGCGTGGTGGTGAATTCGCTGGTGTGCGAAGGCTGCGGCGACTGCGGCGCCAAGAGCTTCTGCGTCAGCGTGCTGCCGAAGGAAACCGAATACGGTCGCAAGCGCGAGATCGACCAGAGCAACTGCAACAAGGACTACAGCTGCGTCGAGGGCTTCTGCCCCAGCTTCGTCACCGTGCACGGCGGCAAGCCGCGCAAGGGCAAGAAGGCCAACGCCGCGGAGCGGCTCGCCAACCTGCCCGCACCCACGGTGCGCAGCGACCTGTCACGCCCGTGGAACATCCTGATCACCGGCGTCGGCGGCACCGGCGTGGTGACCATCGGCGCG
>CAYYAT010000290.1:0-1788 GCA_964469595.1 uncultured Thermomonas sp. | reverse complement strand
CTCCTGGGGCACGCCATCGGTGTCCTCGGCGCGCTGCAGGGCGGCGCGATGGGCGACCACGACGGCGCGGCCGCCGGCGCTCCGCGCCGGCTGGAGGAAGATCGGGCGGTAGTCGCGCCACGGCTTGGCCTCGGCCGGGCGCGCCATCGCCTTGCGGATGGGTTCGCGGATCTGCGCGCGCGCCAGCACCGCCTCGATCTGCGCGGCGGGGATCGCGAACCGCTGCGCGGTCTCGCGCACGAACGCGGCGCGCGCGGCGGCGAGGTCGGCCTCCGCCGGCAGCGTGGCATCGGCGACGGCCGGCGCGGGAGCGGCGGGGGTGGAAGGCACCACCGGCGCCGCGGCCGGCAGCGGTTTCGGCGAGGGTGCGGCGCAGGCGCAGAGCGCAAGCGCGACCAGGCTGGGCAGGCTGCGTCGGATCATCGGCGGCGAGGGTAGCATGCGCCGCCGCGGCGATCGGAACGACCCATTCAGGCAAGCGCGGGGCCAGGCAAGCGCGGGGCGGCGGCGCATCAGCGGTGCACCGGGCGGTGCGCGCGGATCGCCATCACCAGGCCGAAGCCGAGCAGGATGCTCACCGCCGAGGTGCCGCCGTAGCTGAGCAGCGGCATCGGCACCCCGACCACCGGCAGCAGGCCGGCGATCATGCCGCCGTTGACGAACACGAACGCGAACAGCGACAGCGCGATCGCCCCCGCCAGCAGGCGCGCATAGCCGTCGCGCGACTCCGCCGCGATCCACAGGCAGCGCGCGATCAGCAGCAGGTAGATCGCCAGCACCAGCGCCACCCCGAGCCAGCCGAAATCCTCCGACAGCACCGAGAACGCGAAGTCGGTGGTGTGCTCGGGCAGGTAGTTCAGGTGCGACTGCGTGCCCTGGCCCCAGCCCTTGCCGGTCAGCCCGCCGCCGCCGATCGCGATCTGCGACTGCAGGATGTTCCAGCCGGCGCCCATCGGGTCGTTGTCGGGGCTGCGGAAGGTGAGGATGCGTTCCTGCTGGTAGGGCCGCAGGAAGGCCAGCCATTCCATCGGTGCCCACATCGCGATCGCAAAGCCCCCGCCGCCGAGCGCCGCGGCCGCGCCCCACCACCACCATGCGGTTCCGGCCAGGAACAGCACGAACACGCCGGTGGCCAGGATCAGCACCGCGGTGCCGAGGTCGCGCTGGAGCAGGGTCAGGCCCACCGGCACCGCGATGATCGCCAGCGCGCCCAGCAGCACCGGCAGCGACGGCGGCATCCGGTGGCGGTCGAAATGCCAGGCCAGCAGCATCGGCAAGGTGAGCTTGCACAGCTCGGCCGGCTGTACGTTGAAGAAGCCGAGGTTGATCCAGTGGTTGCCGTATTTGCCGCTGCCGATGAACAGCACCGCCACCATCGGCAGCATCGACAGCACGAAGATCGCGGGCGTGGCCTGCTTGAGCAGCGGCACCGGCAACCGCGACACCACCCACAGCCCGCCCAGCCCGACCAGGTAGAACGCGCCCTGCATCGCCACCCCGCGCACCGATTCGTTGCTGGCGCTGTACTGGGTCACCAGGCCGATGCCCATCAGCACCAGCAGCGCCGGCATCAGCACCGGGTCGAGGTTGCGCACGAACCGCCGCAGCAGGTCGAACAGCAGGAACAGCAGCCCCTTCATCGCGGCGCTCCGGCATCGGGCGCAGGTTCAGGCACGGGCGCGGGTGCAGGCATGCCCGCCGGCAGGCGCGGCGCAGGCGCGACCACGGGGCTGGCCGCGGGGGTCGCCGGCGGCGGCAGCGGCTGCGCATCCGGGCTGCCGCGCACGT
>CAYYAT010000289.1:0-1828 GCA_964469595.1 uncultured Thermomonas sp. | reverse complement strand
AGCGCGTACTGCAGCATCGAGCCGTGGCCGTTGGACAGCACGAAGCGGTCGCGGTCGACCCAGCCTGGGTTGGCCGGATTCACCTTCAGGTAGTCGTTCCACAGCACCTCGGCGATGTCGGCCATGCCCATCGGCATGCCCGGATGGCCGGAGTTGGCGGCCTGCACCGCGTCGATGGCGAGGAAACGGATGGCGTTGGCGAGATCGCGGCGGCTGGGCGTCGTCATGGCGGAAGGCGAAGCGGAGGGAACGCCTATTGTCCCATCCCGGGCGGGGCGCTGTCGCGCGGCGGGCCCGCCAGCGCCGTGCAGGCCTCAGCGCACGATGTCGTCCAGCTTCTCCGCGGCGGAATCGTCCAGATCCTGCGCGCCGCTGCGCTTGGCCACCACCACCGCCATCGCCAGGTCGCCGGTCACGTTCAGCGAGGTGCGGCACATGTCGAGGAAGGTGTTGACGCCCAGGATGATGCCGATGCCCTCGGGCTTGAGGCCCACGATCCCAGCGATCATCGCGATCACCGGCAGCGAGCCGGACGGGATGCTGGCGGTGCCGATGCCGCCGAGGATGCACAGCACCAGCACCAGCACCTGCTCGCCCAGCGGCAGGTGCATGCCGTAGACCTGCGCCAGGAACAGGATGGTGATGCCCTCGAACAGCGCCGAGCCGTGGTGGCTGGCGGAGGCGCCCACGGTCAGCACGAACCGGCTGACCTTGCGCGGCAGCTTCAGGTTCTCCTCGGCCACGCGCAGCGTCACCGGCAGCGTCGCCGCCGACGAGGCGGTGGCAAACGCGGTCAGCGAGGCCTCCTGGGAGCCGCGGAAGAACTCGCGGATGCCCATGCCACCCATGAACTTCACCCACAGCGGCAGCACCACGAAGCCGTGGATGGCCAGCGCCAGCACCACCGTCACCACGAACCAGCCCAGCCCGACCAGTACATCCCAACCCAGCTGCGCGCACAGGATGAACATGAAGCAGGCCACCGCGTAGGGCGCCAGCTTCACGAACATGCCGATCAGGTGCATGCACACCTCGAACAGCCCATGCATGGCGTTCTTGAACGCCTGCGTGCCGGGGGTGGGCCGCATCACCAGGCCGATGCCGAACATCAGCGCGAAGAACACGATGCCCAGCTTCTTGCTGTCGTCGCCCATGGCGCCGACGATGTTGTGCGGGACGATGTCGACGAGGATGTCGACGATGTGCAGCTCGCGGCCCTTCTCGACGATCGCGCCGGCCTTGGCCGCGTTGCTGCTCAGGGCCTGCTCCACCAGCGCCGGGTCCATGTGGGTGCCGGGCTGGATCAGGTTCGCCATCGCCAACCCGATCAGCACCGCGATGCCGGTCACCACCGCGGTATAGACCAGCGTGCGCCAGCCCAGCCGGCCGAGGCTGGCGATGTCGCCCAGCTCGGCCACGCCCAGCACCAGGGCCGAGAAGATCAGCGGCACCACCATCATGAACAGCAGGTTGAGGAACACCGTGCCGAACGGGCGGGCGGCGTACTGGATCACGTCGTTCACCCAGCCGGCGCCGGGCGCGACCACGTGCACCGCCAGCCCCAGCAGGGTGCCGAGCAGGAAGCCGATCCCCACCTTCAAGTGCAGCGGGATGCCCTTGGCGGGCGCGGAAGAGGCGGTGTCGGTAGCGTGCATGCGGGGCTCGCGGAAACGGGCGAAACCCCAGCTTAACAAAGACGCCGCGCTACTCCGGGTACAGCGGCGGCAGCGCCGCCTGCGCATGGCGCACCGGCGCGCGCCAGCGCGGTCCTGCGGCGAACACCCGGCGCAGGAGCTGCAGCGCGGCCGCGGGCGCGCCACCGCCCCAG
>CAYYAT010000288.1:674-1835 GCA_964469595.1 uncultured Thermomonas sp. | reverse complement strand
GTAGCCGCCGATCTTGTGCTGGCCGCCGTCGATCTTGCAGCCCAGCACGGCGCGCTGCAGCAGGACGTATTCCAGGCCGAAGCCGAAACCTTCCTCGGTGATGTCTGGAGGCAGCGGCAGTTCCAGCTGCGCCTGTTCGATCCGGAACGCCCATTCCAGCGCCGCCTGCACGCCCAGCGCGCGTTTCACCTTGGTGCCGCTGACGCGGCGGTGGAAGCTCATGGCTGCAATCCTTCAAGGAAATCCATCTGCGCCGGGCGCTGGGCTGCATCTGGCGGCCGCCAGATCCACGGGCCCGAGGCCATGGGCAGCTGCGAGAGAGCGCCACGCATGTGCCGCTGCCAGAGGGTGAACTCCGTTGCCGAGCAGGCGCAGAGCGCGTGCCCGATGGGCCAGCCCATCAGCCATCCGACGAAGAGCGGGTTCAGCCGCCGCCGCGACCGGCCCTTCAGGATCCGCCGCGAGACGGCGCGCCCATGCGAGGCAATCATCGAAGCCCAGAGCGGGCGCGAGATCGGGGCGTGAGGCGAGGACCGTGGCCCATCCGGCAAGGTCGCCGGGGCCGGGTGGGTGAAGCCCTGCTCCGCCCGGTAGTGCAGCAGGTCCATCCGGGACTTGCCGTCGGTGCGGGTGATGCTGGCTTCCGAACTGCCCTTCCAGTTCTGCGCGGCCGGGGTCGGCCAGTGGTTCGGCAGCGCCTTCGCGATGCCCAGCGCCAGAGCTTCGGCCTTCCGGGTAAAGTCGCTGTTCCCGGCCGGGTTGTAGCTGCCGGTGCCGGGATGCAGGCTCATCGGTGTGGGCCAGGATGAAGATCCGCAGCCGTTCATGCGGCGCGCCGACCTCTGCCGCCGAGAACAGGCCCGCCGCAGGCGTGTAGCCCAATCCCCAAAGCTCTCGGAGGACGGTTTCAAGGCCGAGAGTGACGTGACCGGCGACGTTTTCCAGGAAGACCCATTCGGGGCGGCATTCGCCGATGACGCGCGAGACGTCGGGCCATAGGTGGCGGGGATCGTCGGCGCCGCCGCGCTTTCCGGCCGCGCTGAAAGGCTGGCAGGGATAGCCTGCGAGGACGATGTCGAATGCGCCGCGGAAGGGCAGGGCATCGAAGCTGCGCAGGTCGGTCCAGATCGGGGCCGGGGCGAAGTATCCGGCTGCTTGCGC
>CAYYAT010000288.1:0-664 GCA_964469595.1 uncultured Thermomonas sp. | reverse complement strand
CGGCGATGAGGACGGCGCGCGGCCAGTCCTCCCATTCGACGAAGGCGCGGGTGTTGTAGCCGGGTTCGGCGAGCATGATGCCCAGATCAAGGCCTCCGCCGCCTGCGCATAGGGACAATCCGTGCCGGGGACGTGACACCATGCCATTCACCGCACCCCGCGCTCGCGCAGGCGTTCGGCGGTGACCAGCCCCCTCGCCAGCATGGCGTCGCGCATCGTGTTGCTGATCGCGCTGACCGGCAGGTAGCGGTCGGAGTTGACCAGATCGGCGTAGAAGGCGGGCAGGTCGGTGATCGGTTTTGCGGTCGGGGCCGGGTCGGCCTTCGGCTTCCGGCGCTTCCGCCCGGCATCCGCGACCTTGCGCTGGGCCGCCCGTTGCATCGCCCGGTCCAGTGCCTTCGGCCCATCGGGCGGTTCGGGGTGCTCCTGGCGGCTGGCCTCGGCGGCAGCCAGGATCTCCGCCTCGGTCAGCCCGAGCTCGTCGCGCCAGCGCTGGACGTGGAGCCGGGGCGGCCAGCCTTGCCACCAGCCGGGCAGGGCGGCTGGGTCGAGGCCCAGAGCGGCAAGCAGCGCCCCGAAGAATTCCTCGGAAATCGCCTCGCGCGCCTTCGCGCCCTCCTCCTCCTTTACTGGTTTACTTAGAGGTTCCCTTACAGGGTTAGTG
>CAYYAT010000287.1:0-1851 GCA_964469595.1 uncultured Thermomonas sp. | reverse complement strand
GGCGCGGACTTGGCCGGCGCAGGCTTGGCCGCGACGGGGGCTGGCGGCGGCGCGATCCCCGCCATCGCCTTGAGCTCGCGCAGGGCGGCGTCGATCGGCTTCTGCCCGGGCAGCACTTCCCCAGCGTTGTCGCCTTCCATCGCGCCGGCCTCGGCGGCGAGATGGCCGGGCAGCTCCGCCTCGCTGATCGGCGCCGGCCGGCGCTGGCCGTCCTCGGGATGCAGGACCACGTCCGGCTCGATCCCCAGTGCCTGGATCGAATGGCCGCTGGGGGTGTAGTAGCGCGCGGTGGTGAGCTTCACCGAATCGCCGTTGTCCAGTGGCAGCAGGGTCTGCACCGAGCCCTTGCCGAACGTGCGGCTGCCCACCACCCGCGCGCGCTTGTTGTCGTGCAGCGCGCCGGCCAGCACCTCGGCGGCGCTGGCCGAGCCGGCGTCCACCAGTACCACCACCGGCGCCCCGTGCAGGCGGTCGCCCGGGGTGGCGTCGAAGCGGGTGGTGCCGATCGCCTCGCGCCCGCGGGTGCTGACGATGTTGCCGCTGTCCAGCAGTTCGTCGGCGATCTGCACCGCGCCCACCAGCAGGCCGCCGGGGTTGCTGCGCAGGTCGATCACCAGCCCGCGCAGCGGCGCGGGTTTCTGCAGCGCATCGAGCTGCTTGACGAAATCGGCGGCGGTATCGGCCTGGAAGCTGGCGATGCGGATGTAGCCGAAGCCCGGCTCCAGCATCCGCGAGCGCACGCTGGCGGTGCGGATGGTGTCGCGCACCAGGGTGAGGTCGAACGGCTCGCGCACGCCCTCGCGCACCACTTTCACCACCACCTTGGTGCCGGCCTTGCCGCGCAGCGGCGCGGAACCGTCGCTCTGGCCGGCCATCAGCAGCTTGCCGTCGATCGCCACGATGCGGTCGCCGCTGCGCAGCCCGGCGCGCGCGGCCGGACTGTCGTCGAGCGGCGCGATCACCCGCAGGCTGCCGTCCGGCAGCTGCTGCAGCTGCACGCCGACGCCGTCGTAGGCGCCGCGGGTCTGCTCGTCGAAGTCCTCGGCATCGGCCTTCTCCAGGTAGGCACTGTGCGGGTCCAGGTTGAACAGCAGGCCGCGCACCGCCGACTGCATCAGGGTGTGGTCGTCCACCGGGTCCACGTAGGCCTGCTTGATCGCGTTGTACACGGTGACGTAGCGGCGGATCTCCTCCAGCGGCACCTTGGAGGCCGCCAGGGCGGCCACGTCCGGGTCCTCGCCCTCGTCCTGCAGCGGCGGCGCGGCGTCCGCTGCCGGCGCGGGCGCAGCCTGCTGCGCCATGGCCAGCCGCGGGGAGGCGGCAAGCGCCAGTGCGATGAGAAGGGAAAGTGGCCTGGTCCGCATGCAGTGCTCCGCTGGTGCTGGTGGAATCGCTGGTGGAATCGCTGGAAGAAACGGTGCCGGGAACGGCAGCATTGCCGGTGGCGCCGGCGGCGACCGCGCCGGCCAGGCGCCAGGTGTCGCCATTCGACCCGCGCGCGCCGGCGCGGTTCCTTCATCTTGCCTGCGAACGCGGCCCGTGGCACGCCGGCGGCGTCATTGCCGGCTCAGCCAGGCCGCGGGGTTGACCGGCGCGCCGTTGTGGCGCAGTTCGAAGTACAGGGCCGGCACCGACTGTCCGCCGGAAGTCCCGACGGTGGCCACCGCATCGCCGCGCCGCACCGCATCCCCGGCGCTGCGCAGCAGGCTGTCGTTGTGCGCGTACAGGCTCATGTAGCCGTTGCCGTGGTCGATGATGAGGATGTTGCCGTAGCCGGTCATCCAGTCGGCGAACTCCTCGGTGCCGTCGGCCACCGCCTTCACCGGGGTTCCGGCGCCGGCGGCGATCAGC
>CAYYAT010000286.1:0-1890 GCA_964469595.1 uncultured Thermomonas sp. | reverse complement strand
GACCGCCGCCGCGACATCCATCGCCTGCCGCCGCTGGACGCGGAGGACGCGCAGGCGATCGAGCGCTTCCTGGACGCACTGTGGGCCGAGCGCGGGCTGGCCGCCGCCACCCTGGCCGCCTACCGCGCCGACCTGCAGGCGCTGGCGCGCTGGCTGCGCGGCAGCGGCCGGGCGCCGCTGCTGCAGGCCGACCGCGGCGCGCTGTTCGACTACCTGGCGATGCGCGCCGGCGCCGGCTATGCCGCGCGCAGCACGGCGCGCCTGCTGGCCTGCCTGCACGCGTTCTACGCGCATGCGCTGCGCAGCGGGCTGCGCCGGGACGATCCCAGCGCGCTGCTGCAGTCCCCGACGCTGCCGAGGCTGCTGCCGAAGGCGCTCTCGGAGGCGCAGGTGGCGGCCCTGCTGGAAGTGCCGGACACCGCGACCGCGCTAGGACTGCGCGACCGCGCCATGCTGGAGCTGATGTACGCCTGCGGCCTGCGGGTGAGCGAGCTGGTGGCCCTGCCCGGCACGGCGGTGAACCTGCGCCAGGGCCTGCTGCGGGTGCGCGGCAAGGGCGACAAGGAGCGCCTGGTGCCGCTGGGCGAGGAATCCCGCCACTGGCTGGAGCGCTATCTCAACGAAGCGCGGCCGCAGCTGCTGGCCGGGGCGCGTGCGCCGGCCGCGGTGGCGGTGCTGTTCCTCGAGCCGGGCGGCCACGCGCCCAGCCGGCAGGCGTTCTGGGCGCTGGTGAAGCGGCATGCGGCCGCGGCCGGGATCGATCCGGCGCGGGTCAGCCCGCACGGCCTGCGCCACAGCTTCGCCACCCACCTGCTCAACCACGGCGCCGACCTGCGCGCGTTGCAGATGCTGCTGGGCCACAGCTCGCTGTCCACCACCCAGATCTACACCCTCATCGCGCGCGACCGCCTGCGCCGGCTGCACGCGCTGCACCATCCGCGGGCCTGAGCCGCGGGTCTGGGCGGTGGCGTGCGACAATGCGGAACCGGCGCGCTGGCGTCGGGTCCAAGCTTGTCCCGGCGGCCCGCCCCGGCGGCCCGCCCCTGCGTCCCGGAGTGCCGATGAAACAGCTCGTCCTCGCCCTGTTGCTGGGCTTCAGCCTGTCCGCCTGCGCCCAGTCCAACGGTGGCGCGGCCGCCGCGGCCGCCAAGCCCGATGCCGACGTGCCGTCCGCCGACCTCGGCAAGATCGCCGCCGGCAGCCCGGAGGCGCGCGCGCGCGCCGCGGTGCAGTCGCTGGGCGAGGGCGTACGGATCGAGAGCATCGGCCCGGCGCCGCTTCCCGGCTTCCGCCAGGTGGTGGCCGGCGGCACCGTGCTGTACGTCAGCGACGACGGCAAATACCTGTTCCAGGGCGGACTGGTGGACGTGGCCAAACGCCAGGACCTGAGCGAGGCGGCGATGGCGCAGGTGCGCAAGGGCATCCTGGCCTCGCTGCCGGAGACCGACCGCATCGTGTTCGCGCCCAAGGGCACGCCGCGCCACACGGTGGTGGTGCTCACCGACATCGAATGCGGCTACTGCCGCAAGTTCCACTCCGAGATCGACCGCTACAACGCGCTCGGCATCCGGGTCGAATACCTGGCCTTCCCGCGCGCCGGGCTGGGTAGCGACGACTACCGCAAGATGGTCGCGGTGTGGTGCGCGCCCGACCGCCGCAAGGCGCTGACCGACGCCAAGAACGACCGCCCGGTGGCGCTGGGCGCCTGCCCGCGCACGCCGGTGGACATGCAGTACCGCGCCGGCCTGCGCATGGGGCTGGAGGGCACGCCGATGATCCTGGCCCTGGACGGGCGCATGGTCGGCGGCTACCTGCCGCCGGAGCGCCTGGCGCAGCGGCTGGACGCCCTGGCCGCGCCCTGAGCGCGGCGCCCGCGCCGGCGGCAGGGTC
>CAYYAT010000285.1:471-1913 GCA_964469595.1 uncultured Thermomonas sp. | reverse complement strand
GCGCCTGAAGTTCGACGGCGGCCACGGCGGCCAGAACGGGCTGCGCGACACCATCCGCCTGCTCGGGCACGCGCGCTTCCACCGCCTGCGCATCGGCATCGGCCATCCCGGCCACAAGGACCAGGTGACGCCGTGGGTGCTGGGGCGCCCGGGCGCGGCCGACGAGGCCCTGATCCTGCGCGCGATCGGCGATGCCGCCGAGGTACTGCCGCTGGCGGTGCGCGGCGACTTCATGGAGGCGATGACGCGGCTGCATACGCCGCGCTCGCCATGACATCATCGCGCCGGCGAGCAGTCGGCGCGGCAACCGAGCAAGAGGCATCATGGGCATCAAATGCGGCATCGTCGGCCTGCCGAACGTCGGCAAGTCCACCCTGTTCAACGCGCTGACCAAGGCCGGCATCGCCGCGGCCAACTTTCCGTTCTGCACGATCGAACCGAACGTCGGCGTGGTGCCGGTGCCGGACCCGCGGCTCAACGCGCTGAGCGAGATCGTCAAGCCGCAAAAGGTGATCCCGACCGCGGTCGAGTTCGTGGACATCGCCGGGCTGGTGGCCGGCGCGGCCAGCGGCGAAGGCCTGGGCAACAAGTTCCTGGCCCACATCCGCGAGGTGGACGCGATCTGCCACGTGGTGCGCTGCTTCGAGCACCCCGACGTGATCCACGTCGCCAACAAGGTCGATCCGATCGCCGACATCGAGACCATCGACACCGAGCTGGCGCTGGCCGACCTGGAGTCGGTGGACAAGGCGATCGCCCGCTACGAGCGCGTGGCCAAGGGCGGCGATAAGGACGCCAAGGCCAAGATCGAGGTACTGGGCAAGCTGCGCGCCGCGCTGGACCAGGGCAAGGCCGCGCGCACGGTGGCGCTGGACGAGGAGCAGCGCGCGCTGGTACGCGAGCTGTTCCTGCTCACCATGAAGCCGGTGATGTACGTGGCCAACGTGCTGGAGGACGGCTTCACGGACAACCCGCACCTGGACGCGGTGCGCGCGCGCGCGGCCGGCGAGGGCGCCGAGGTGGTGCCGGTATGCGCGGCGATCGAGGAAGAGCTGAGCCAGCTGGACGAGGCCGACCGCGATGCCTTCCTGGCCGACCTCGGGCTGGACGAGCCGGGCCTGAACCGGGTGATCCGCGCCGCCTACAAGTTGCTTGGGTTGCAGACCTACTTCACTGCCGGCGTGAAGGAAGTGCGCGCGTGGACGGTCAAGGCCGGCGCCACCGCGCCGCAGGCCGCGGGCGTGATCCACACCGACTTCGAGAAGGGCTTCATCCGCGCCGAGACCATCGGCTACGACGACTTCATCAAGTACCGCGGCGAAGCCGGTGCCCGCGACGCCGGCCGCCTGCGCCTGGAGGGCAAGGAGTACCGGGTGCAGGAAGGCGATGTGCTGCACTTCCGCTTCAACGTCTGACCTCCGCTCCGGTTGCACCACGACGAA
>CAYYAT010000285.1:0-410 GCA_964469595.1 uncultured Thermomonas sp. | reverse complement strand
GTCTGCCGGCGCGGCCGCGCGTCGGCGGTCAGCCCTGCGGCCAGTCCAGCGTGCCGCGCACCACCTGCACCGCGCGCCCGCCGGACCAGACCTCGCCCCGCGCATCCACGGTCAGTTCGAGGATGGCATCAAAGCCCACTTCGCGGCCCTGGCTGACGCGGTAGAAGCCGCCCGGGCTGGGCGGCAGCGCGCCGCGCTCGGCCAGCCAGGCGGCGAGGGTGGCGTTGGCGGCGCCGGAGGCGGCGTCCTCGAAGCGTGCCGGCGCGCCGACGAAGGCGCGCACCGCGTAGTAGTACACCGGGTCGTGGCTGCGCGCGTACACGAACAGGCCCATGCTGTCGGTGGCCTCGGCCAGCGCGGCGATCGCGTCCCAGTCGGGCTGCATGCTGCGCAGGTGCGCTTCGTCGGCC
>CAYYAT010000284.1:0-1938 GCA_964469595.1 uncultured Thermomonas sp. | reverse complement strand
GGTGCCGGTGCCCGATGCCGGCGACGGCAGCGCCGCCGCGCCGGCTGCGTTCCGCCTGGGCGGGGGTTGAGCATGCGTCGCGACGAGGACCTCGCCAGCATCGCCGCGTTCTACCGGCGGGTGCAGTGGACCGCGCTCGGGGTGGGGCTGCTGTGGTGCCTGTGGCTGCTGGCGCCGATCCTGAGCCCGTTCGTGTTCGCCGCCCTGCTGGGCTGGCTGGGCGACCCGATGGTGGACCGCCTGGAGCGGCGGATGTCGCGCAACAGCGCGGTGGTGCTGGTGTTCGCGGTGATGATCCTGGTCCTGCTGCTGGCGGTGGTGCTGCTGGTGCCGCTGCTGGAGGACCAGATCATGACCCTGGTGGATTCGCTGCCCGGCTACCGCGACTGGTTCGTGCAGACCGCGCTGCCGTGGATCGAGCAGCGCACCGGGCTGCAGATCCTGTCGTGGCTGGACCCCGACCGCCTGTTCCAGCTGATCCGCGAGCACTGGCAGGGGGCCGGCGGGATCGCGGCCACCGTGCTCGGCTACGTCTCGCGCTCGGGCTTCGCGCTGGTGGCGTGGCTGGCCAACATCGCGCTGCTGCCGGTGCTGGCGTTCTTCTTCCTGCGCGACTGGGACCTGATCGTGAGCCGGGTCGGCGCGCTGGTGCCGCGCGATCACTACGACACCGTGCGCCGGCTGGCGCTGGAGGCCGACGAGGTGCTGGGCGGCTTCCTGCGCGGGCAGCTGCTGGTGATGCTGGTGCTGGGCATCCTGTACGCGCTGGGGCTGTGGCTGGTGGGGCTGAAGCTGGGCATCCTGATCGGGCTGGTGGCCGGGCTGCTGACCTTCGTGCCCTACCTCGGGCCGGCCTCGATCATCCTGTTCGGCGGCATCGCTGCGCTGGTCCAGTTCGGCGACTGGCAGCACCTGGCGGGCGTGGGCATCGTGTTCGGCATCGGCCAGGTGGTGGAGAGCTTCCTGCTCACGCCGATGCTGGTGGGCGATCGCATCGGCCTGCATCCGATGGCGGTGATCTTCGCGGTGATGGCCGGCGGCACCCTGTTCGGCTTCCTCGGCATGTTGCTGGCGCTGCCGGTGGCCGCGGTGGCGAACGTGCTGCTGCGCTACGCGCAGGAGCGCTACCGCCACAGCCGCCTGTATGCCGGCGATACCCCGGCGATCCTGCTGGACGCCGCGCCTACGCCGCCCGGCGACGACCAGGACGCGGGCTGAGATGGCGGAATCCCTCGGCCCGCAGCTGCCGTTGGCGCTGCGGGCGCCGCCGGACCAGCGTCTCGACCGCTACGTGCAGGCCCCGGACGGCCTGCTGCGGCAGCTGCGCGCGCTCGCCGCCGGCGATGCGGGTGGCGTGGCCGGGGTGTACCTGCACGGCGCGCCCGCCACCGGCAAAACCCATCTGCTGCTGGCCTGCTGCGCCGAGGCGCAGCAGGCCGGCCGCCAGGTGGCCTATCTGTCGCTGCGCGGGCTGCGCGGGCGGGTGCGCCTGGCCAGCGAGGGGCTGGAGCGCGCCGAGCTGCTGGCGCTGGACGATCTCGATGCGGTGGCCGGCGGGCGCGAGGACGAAGTCGCGCTGTTCGACCTGCACAACCGCCTGCGCGATGCCGGGCGCGCGCCGCTGTACGCCGCCAGCGAGGCGCCGGACGCGCTCGGCCTCGGGCTGCCCGACCTGCGCTCGCGGCTGGCGCAGTGCGTGCGCTGGCCGCTGCCGCTGCTGGACGATGCCGGCCGCGCCGAATTGCTGCGCCAGCGCGCCGCCGCGCGCGGGCTGGATTTCGACCCCGCCGCGCTGGACTGGCTGCTGCGCCGCGCCAGCCGCGACCTTGGCAACCTCACCGCGATCTTCGAGCGCCTCGACCGCGCCTCGCTGGCGGCGCAGCGCCGCCTGACCGTCCCGTTCCTGCGTCAGGTGCTGGGCGCGGACTGAGCGCGCAG
>CAYYAT010000283.1:0-1956 GCA_964469595.1 uncultured Thermomonas sp. | reverse complement strand
TCAGCTTGCCGATCATCGAGTCGTAGTTCGGCGGCACGCGGTAGCCCTCGTAGATGTGCGAGTCCACCCGCACGCCGGGGCCGCCCGGGGCGTGGAAGTGCTGGATCAGGCCGGGGCAGGGGAAGAAGGTGTCCGGGTCCTCGGCGTTGATCCGGCATTCGATCGCATGCCCGCGCAGGACCACGTCGCTCTGCTTGATCGAGAGCTTGTGGCCGGCCGCGATCATCAGCTGCTCGCGTACCAGGTCGATGCCGGTCACCATCTCGGTCACCGGGTGCTCCACCTGGATGCGGGTGTTCATCTCGATGAAGTAGAAGCGCCCGTTCTCGAACAGGAACTCGAAGGTGCCGGCGCCGCGGTAGCCGATGCGCAGGCACGCCTCCACGCAGACCTTTCCGATCTGCTCGCGCAATTCCGGGGTGATGCCCGGCGCCGGCGCTTCCTCCACCACCTTCTGGTGGCGGCGCTGCATCGAGCAGTCGCGTTCGCCCAGGTGGATGGCGTTGCCCTGGCCGTCGGCCAGCACCTGGATCTCCACGTGGCGCGGGTTCTCCAGGAACTTCTCCATGTACACCATGTCGTTGCCGAACGCGGCCTTGGCTTCGGCCTTGGTGGTGGCGATGGCGTTCACCAGCGCCGCCTCCGAGTGCACCACGCGCATGCCGCGCCCGCCGCCGCCGCCGGCGGCCTTGATGATCACCGGGTAGCCGATCTCGCGCGCGATCTTGACGTTGGTGGCCGCATCGTCGCCCAGCGGGCCGCCGCTGCCGGGCACGCAGGGCACGCCGGCGGCCTTCATCGCGCGGATCGCCTCCACCTTGTCGCCCATCAGGCGGATGGTGTCGGGCCTGGGGCCGATGAAGATGAAGCCGGACTGCTCCACCCGCTCGGCGAAGTCGGCGTTCTCCGACAAGAAGCCGTAGCCGGGATGGATGGCCTGGGCGTCGGTGACTTCGGCCGCGGCGATGATCGCCGGCATGTTGAGGTAGCTCTCGGGCGATGGCGCCGGGCCGATGCAGACCGACTCGTCGGCCATGGCCACGTGCTTGAGGTTGCGGTCGGCGGTGGAGTGCACGGCCACGGTGCGGATGCCGAGCGCGTGGCAGGCGCGCAGGATGCGCAGCGCGATTTCGCCGCGGTTGGCGATGACGACTTTATCCAGCATGGAAGGTTCCCGTTCGTCCTGGGCGGAGCGCCGCCGGAGCGGCGTGGGTCGAAGGATCAGGCGATCACGAACAGCGGCTGGTCGAACTCGACCGGCTGGCCGCTTTCGCACTGGATCGCCACCACGGTGCCGGAGACGTCGGCTTCGATCGGGTTGAACATCTTCATCGCCTCGATGATGCCGAGGGTGTCGCCGGCCTTGACCTGCTGGCCGACGCTGACGAACGCCGGCTTGTCCGGGGCCGGGCTGGCGTAGAAAGTGCCGACCATCGGTGCGCGCACCACGTGGCCGTCGGGCAGGTCGTGGCCGTGCGGCTTGTGGCTGCCGCCGGTGGCGGATTCGGTCGGCGACTGCATCGGCATCGGCGCTGCGGCCGGCGCCGGCACGTGGTGCACCGCCGGGGCCGCGGCGGGGGCCGGCAGCGCGCCCTTCGGCACCCGCGCCAGGCGCACCGACTCCTCGCCCTCCTTGATTTCGATTTCGGCCAGGTTCGACTCTTCCAGCAGGTCGATCAGTTTCTTGATCTTGCGCAGGTCCATCGGGACGCTCCTTGGGAGATTGTGCGGGTCAGGCCGGCAGCCGCTTCAGGGCGGCGTCCAGCGCGTAGCGGTAGGAATCCACGCCGAAGCCGCAGACCACCCCGGCCGCCAGGTCGCTGAAGTAGCTGTGCTGGCGGAAGGGCTCGCGGGCGTGCGGGTTGGACAGGTGGATTTCGATGAAGGGCAGGGCCACCGCGGCCAGCGCGTCGCGCAGGGCGACCGAGGTGTGGGTGAACGCGGCCGGGTTGATCA
>CAYYAT010000282.1:0-2150 GCA_964469595.1 uncultured Thermomonas sp. | reverse complement strand
GGGCGTAGCCGCGCAGGCGCGCGGCGTACTCCTGCAGCGCGCGCACGCCGCTGGCCTCGGCCTCGGCGCACCAGGCCTGCAGCCGGCGCAGGCGTTCGGCGGCGTCGTGGCCGCGGCTTTCCAGCACGTCGGCCAGGCGCCGGCGCTGCTCGAGCAGGCCGCGGATGCGCGGGCGCGCCTCCACCCAGGCCTGCAGCTGCGCGCGCGCGTCCGGCTTCAGCCAGCGGCCGTCGTCGGCGATCCCCTTGCGCAGCTTGCGCGGCAGCAGCGCGCGCAGCTTCGCGCCCGCCGCGGCGGCTTCCTCGCGCAGCGCGGGCGCCAGCACGTTGCGCTGGTAGTCGGTCATGGCCTGGAAGCGGTGTGCCAGCAGCGCCTTCAGGGTCTCCGCATCGGGCATGTGGATGTTCGGGCGCAGGCGCAGGGTGGGCGCCACCCGCAACACCCGCGCCAGGCGCAGCGCGGACAGCAGCCGGATCGCGGCCCAGCCGATGTCGAACTCGAACCGGCGCAGCGCGAACTTCGCGCTCGACGGGAACGCGTGGTGGTTGTTGTGCAGCTCCTCGCCACCCACCCACACCGCCCACGGCGTGAGGTTGGTGGCGGTGTCGGTGGTCTCGAAGTTGCGATAGCCCCACCAGTGGCCGAGGCCGTTGATGACGCCGGCGGCCCAGAACGGGATCCACGCCATCTGGATCGCCCACGCGGCCACGCCCTTGAAACCGAACAGGACGAAACTCACGGCCAGCAGCAGGACCACGCCGGCATTGGCGAAACGGGTGTACAGACGGCGCTCGATCCAGTCGTCCGGGCAGCCCTTGCCGTACTGCTCGATGTCCTCGCGGTTCAACCGTGCGGCGCGGTAGAGATCGGCGCCGCGCCAGAACACGGTGCCGATGCCCTTGTGCATCGGGCTGTGCGGGTCGTCCTCGGTCTCGCACTTGGCGTGGTGCTTGCGGTGGATCGCCGCCCACTCCTTGGTGATCATCGAGGTGGTCAGCCACGACCAGAACCGGAAGAAGTGCGCCACCACCGGATGGAAGTCCACCCCGCGGTGGGCCTGGCTGCGGTGCAGGTACAGGGTCACGGTGAAGATGGTGACCTGGGTGGCGATCAGCAGGTACAGCAGCATTTCCCACCAACCCAGCTGGAGCAGGCCGCCGGCGAGGAAATCGATCATGGACGTGGGCATCGGATGGCTCGTGGGACATGGGCGCGGATGCGCCAGCACATAATGCCACGGCGACGTCGATTCTCCCGGCCGCGCGTCAGCCCGGGTTCACCGCGATCGTGCCGTTTCTGCGCAGAAGCGCGTTGATTTCCCCGATGATCTCGTCCAGCGAGTCCTCGCCATACCCCCTGTGGCTGGCGGCGATCCGGCCCTCGCGGTCGATGATCCACAGGCTGGGATAGCCGGTGACGGCATAGCGATCGGCGATGCGGCCATCGGTATCGCGGGCCTGCAGCAGCCGGTAGCCCTTCATCTGCCGCATCATCACCCGGTAGTCCTCGGGAGTGTCCTTCACGTTCACCGCCACCACCTGCAGCAGGTCTTCGGCGTGCCGCTGCAGCGAGTCCAGCACCGGCAGCTCCTTGAGGCAGTAGGTGCACCAGGACGCCCAGAAGGTGACCACGACGATTCGCCCACGGAACTGTTCGAGGCTGACCGGCGTTCCATCGCGGGCCTTGCCCAGCGCGGCCGGCGCAGGCTGTCCAACCTCGGGCCCGGCGGCATACGCCAGGCCGGAAACCATCCAAAGCAGCAGGGCAATGAACGCGTGTCGCACCGTGGATCCTCCCCGATCCAGCCGATTCCGGCGGCATCATACCCAATCGTTGCGAGAATGCCCCATGCCCGAGCTCCCCGAAGTCGAAACCACCCGCCGCGGGCTGCTGCCGCACGTGGCCGGGCGCCGCATCGAACACGTGCGCCTGCGCCGCGCCGACCTGCGCTGGCCGATCCCGCGCGAAGTGGAGGACCTGCTGCCGGGCCAGCGGATCGGGGCCATCCGCCGGCGCGCCAAGTACCTGCTGCTGGACACCGCCGCCGGCAGCGCGCTGCTGCACCTGGGCATGTCCGGCAGCCTGCGGGTGCTGCCCGCCGACACCCCGCTGCGCGCGCACGACCACGTGGACCTCGCGCTGGACGACGG
>CAYYAT010000281.1:0-2171 GCA_964469595.1 uncultured Thermomonas sp. | reverse complement strand
GCAGGGCCCGGAGCCGCTGGCGGCGGCGGTCGAGCCCGGCCTGCTGCGCGCGGGGATCGCGGGAATGCGGCTGCTGGGCCAGACCGCCGACGGCAAGCAGATCCGGGTGGGGACGCTGGCGGTCGGGTCGCCGCTGCTGCACGAGATCGGGCGCCTGCGCGAGCTGACCTTCCGCGCAGTGGGCGAGGGCACCGGCCGCCGCCTGGACCTGGACGCCTGGGCCCGCTGGTCCGAGCACATCGTGCTGTGGGACGCGGCGGCCGGAAAAATCGCCGGCGCCTACCGGATCGCGCGCGGCGCGCCCACCCTGGCCGCGCACGGCCTGCGCGGGCTGTACACCGCCAGCCTGTTCGACTACGGCGAGGCGATGCTGCCGCGGATCGCGCAGGGCATGGAGCTGGGGCGCAGCTTCGTGGTGCCCGAGTACTGGAGCAGCCGCAGCCTCGACTATCTCTGGCAGGGCATCGGTGCTTACCTGCGTGCGCATCCGCGGGTGCGCTATCTGTTCGGCGCGGTGTCGATGAGCGCGGCGCTGCCGCCGGCGGCGCGCGCGCAGATCGTCGCCCACTACGCGCGCTGGCACGGCGGCCCGCAGGGCGAGGTCACCGCGCGCCGCCCGTTCGTCTACGAGGCGGCACATCCCGACGATGCAGCGCTGGACGCCGACACCGCCTTCCGGGTGCTGAAGGCCAACCTCGAAACCCTGGGCGCGCAGGTGCCGACCCTCTACAAGCAGTACGTCGAGCTGTGTGAGCCGGGCGGCGCGCGCTTCCTTGCGTTCGGCGTCGATCCTGGATTCAGCGACGCGGTGGACGGCCTGATCGAAGTGGACATCGCCTGCATGCGCCCGAAGAAGCGCCAGCGCTACCTCGGTACGGCTGCGGATTGCGCGGGGGCGGCGTGAGCGCCGCGCCGCCGCCGATGCGGCGCGCGGTCTTCGTCTCCGATTTGCACCTGGGCGCGCGCCACTGCCATGCCGCGGCGCTGGCGCGGTTCCTGTCCGGGCTGCGCTGCGCACGGCTATATCTGGTCGGCGACATCGTGGACCTGTGGTGGATGGCGCAGCGGCGGGTGCGCTGGGACGCCGAGCACAACCGGGTGGTCGAGGCCCTGCATGCACTGCGCCGGGCCGGCACCGAGATCATCTACATCCCCGGCAACCACGACCGCCCGCTGCGGCATTTCTGCGGGCTGGCGCTGCCGGCGATGCGGGTGCGCCGGCGCGCGATCCACGTCACAGCCGACGGCCGCCGGCTGCTGGTGGTGCATGGCGACGAGTTCGATGACGCCACCCATTTCGGCACCCTGCAGGAGCGTTTCGGCGACTGGCTGTACTACCGCATCCTGACCGGCAACCAGTGGGTGAACGCGATCCGCGCGCGGCTGGGGCTGCGCTACTGGTCGCTGGCGGAGTTCCTGAAATCCCGCAGTGGCGCTGCCGAGCGCTACATCGGCCGGTTCGTGCAGGCCGGGCTTGCGGCCGCGCGCCAGCGCGGGCTGGACGGCATCGTGTGCGGGCACATCCACCGCGCCGCGCTGGTCGAGCAGGCCGGGCTGGTGTACGCCAACGACGGCGACTGGGTGGAAAGCCTGAGCGCGCTGGTGGAAGAGGCCGACGGCACCCTGCGCCTGCTCTCGCATCTGGGCGAAGTGCTGGCCGAGCTTCCACCGCGACCAGCGCCGGGCGCCGCGCTTTCGGCGCTACCGCAGGCGGCGTGACCGGCGGAATCAGGCGGCTTCCGGAAGCTCCGGCGATACGCCCGCGGCCAGCGCGTCGAAGTAGTCGCCTGTCAGCCGCAATTGCGCGTCCGCGGTCTGCGCGCGGTTGACCACGGCGCGGAAGGCCGCGTTCTCCGGGCGGTCCTTCGCGTACCAGCCCAGGTGCTTGCGGGCGATGCGCACGCCCGCCTCTTCGCCATAGAAGGCGTGCAGCGCGCGCAGATGGCCCAGCAGGATGTCGCGCACGGCGGCCGGCGACGGTTCCGGCAACTCCTCGCCGGTGGCGAGGTAGTGCGCCACATGGCCGGGCAGCCACGGCCGGCCCTGCGCGGCGCGGCCGATCATCACCGCGTCGCAGCCCGTGCGCTCCAGCACGAAGGCGGCCTTGCGCGGCGAGTCGATGTCGCCGTTGGCGATCACCGGGATCTTCAGCATCGCCTTGACCGCGGCGA
>CAYYAT010000280.1:0-2216 GCA_964469595.1 uncultured Thermomonas sp. | reverse complement strand
GTGGCCGCCCTGGCCGTGGCCGGGGTCGGCGCCTGCAGTGGCCAGAACACCGCCAGCGCGCAAACCCCGGTGGCCAGCGCGCCGACCGCGCCGGCGCCGGAGTTGGTCGGCAACCTGCCGGACTTCACCCGCCTGGTCGAGCAGGTGGGCCCGGCGGTGGTGAGCGTGCAGGCCGAGATCGGTGCCAAGCCGCAGGCGCGGCGCGTGCAGCAGATGCCGCAGGACGGCGATGACGACGGTGGCGACGACCAGATCCCGGAGTTCTTCCGCCGCTTCTTCGGCCCCGGGCTGACCCCGATGCCGGGCATGCCGGGGATGCCGGGGAACCCGGGCATGCGTCCGCGCGGGGTGTCGCTGGGCACCGGCTTCATCATCTCCAGCGACGGTTACGTGCTGACCAACCATCACGTGATCGACGGCGCCGACAAGGTGACCGTGAAGCTGTCCGACCGCCGCGAGTTCACCGCCAAGGTGGTGGGCAGCGACCAGCAGTCGGACGTGGCCCTGCTCAAGATCGACGCCAAGGACCTGCCGGTGATGCGGATCGGCGATTCGCGCACGCTCAAGCCGGGGCAGTGGGTGGTGGCGATCGGCTCGCCGTTCGGGCTCGACCACTCGGTGACGGCCGGCATCGTCAGCGCCGTGGGGCGTGCCAATCCCGGCGCCGACCAGCGCTACGTCCCCTTCATCCAGACCGACGTGGCGATCAACCGCGGCAATTCCGGCGGCCCGCTGCTGAACACCCGCGGCCAGGTGGTGGGGATCAACTCGCAGATCTTCAGCAACTCCGGCGGCTACATGGGCGTGAGTTTCGCGATCCCGATCGATGTGGCGATGAACGCGGTGCAGCAGCTCAAGGCCACCGGCAAGGTGGTGCGCGGCCAGCTCGGGGTCCAGGTGCAGGGGTTGGATCGCGATACCGCCCTGGCGCTCGGCCTGAGCGAGCCCAGCGGCGCGCTGGTGGCCGCAGTGGAGCCGGGCAGCCCGGCCGAACGCGCCGGCCTGCTGCGGCAGGACGTGATCCGCAGCGTGAACGGCCAGCCGATCTACGATTCCAGCGACCTGCCGCCGATCATCGGCGCGATGGCGCCCGGCACCAAGGTGACGCTGGAGGTGGTGCGCGACGGCAAGCCGCGCACGCTGGTGGCGACCTTGAATGCCCTGGACGAGGCCACCGCCGCGGCCGGCGGGATGCCGGGTGGCGCCGGCAAGGCCCCGGCGCGCGCGGAAGGCAACGCGCTGGGCATCGTCGGCCAGGACCTGACCGCCGAGCAGCGCCAGCGGCTGGGCCTGCAGGGCAAGGAAGGCGTACTGATCGCGCGCATCACCGGCGATGCCGCCCGCGATGCCGGCCTGCAGCCGGGCGACGTGGTGCTGGCGGTGGGGCGCAATGACGTCGGCAGTGCGGCCGCGCTGGACGCCCAGCTGCGTGCGGCCGGCACCGGCAAGCCGGTGATGCTGCTGGTGCGACGCGGCGGCGGCACCCGCTACGTGGCGGTCAACCCGAAGCCGGAGTGACGCGTCCCGCGCAGGGGCGGCGGGCACCCCCGCCTCCCGCCGGGAGGCGGGCGGGGCTGTGCGATAATGCGCGGCTTGTCACGCGAGCGGCCGCACCCCGCGTCCGTCGCCGCCACCGCAGAGTTTCCATGCAGCACGACCCGATGCGGTTCATCCGCAACTTCTCCATCATCGCCCATGTGGACCACGGCAAGTCCACTCTCGCCGATCGCATCATCCAGCTATGCGGGGGCCTGAGCGAGCGCGAGATGGAGGCGCAGGTGCTCGACAACAATCCGATCGAGCGCGAGCGCGGGATCACCATCAAGGCGCAGTCGGTGTCGCTGCCCTACACCGCGAAGGACGGCAATACCTACTTCCTGAACTTCATCGACACCCCCGGCCACGTGGACTTCAGCTACGAGGTCAGCCGCTCGCTGGCCGCCTGCGAAGGCGCGCTGCTGGTGGTGGACGCCGCGCAGGGCGTGGAGGCGCAGTCGGTGGCCAACTGCTACACCGCGGTGGAGCAGGGGCTGGAAGTGGTGCCGGTGCTGAACAAGATCGACTTGCCCACCGCCGACATCGACAAGGTGAAGGAGGAGATCGAGGCCGTGATCGGCATCGACGCCGCCGACGCGGTGGCCATCAGCGCGAAGACCGGGCTCAACGTCGGCGACGTGCTGGAGGCCATCGTCCACCGCATCCCGCCGCCGAAGCCG
>CAYYAT010000279.1:0-2220 GCA_964469595.1 uncultured Thermomonas sp. | reverse complement strand
CGCCGAGGATCCCGGCCCGGCCGGGTTCTCCGGCAGCCTGGTGGTGGCGGAGTTCCCCTCGCTGGAGGACGCCCGCACCTGGGCCGACGCCGATCCCTACGTCGCCGCCGGTGTGTACGCGCGGGTCGAGGTGCGGCCGTTCCGCAAGGTGCTGCCGTGAGCGGGAACTGGAGCGAGGCCGACATCCCGCGGCTCAACCCGGCGCGGGTGGAGCGCATCCGCGCGCTGCTCACCGCGGCGCTGGCGCCGCTGGCGCTGGAAGTGCACGACGACAGCCACCGCCATGCCGGGCATGCCGGCGCGCGCGGGGGGCAGGGGCACTTCCGGGTCGAGATCGTGAGCCCGGCGTTCGCCGGCAAGCTGCCGCTGGCCCGGCACCGGCTGGTGTATGCCGCGCTGGACACGATGATGCAGACCGACATCCACGCCCTGGCGATCGACGCGCGCGCGCCCGACGAGGCCGGCTAGCCCCGCTATACTCGCTGTCCGGCACCCGCGTGCCGCACGGGTTCCCCTAGATAAAACAACCGTTTAGGGGTCGATCCAGTCCAAATTTCTGCAAGCGGCGCGTTCAAGGCGCCGCCGGGGTTCGCCGACGCGCATGCGCCTGTCCACCATCAAGCTGTCCGGCTTCAAGTCCTTCGTCGATCCGACCACGCTGCACTTGCCGACCAACATCACCGGCGTGGTCGGCCCGAACGGGTGCGGCAAGTCGAACATCATCGACGCCATCCGCTGGGTGATGGGCGAGAACGCCGCCAGCCGCCTGCGCGGCGATTCCCTGACCGACGTGATCTTCTCCGGCAGCTCGGGCCGCAAGCCGGTGTCGCAGGCCAGCGTCGAGCTGATCTTCGACAACAGCGACCACACCATCGCCGGCGAATACGCGGCGTTCAACGAGATCTCGGTCAAGCGCACGGTCGGCCGCGATGGCCAGAGCGCGTATTACCTCAACGGTGCCAAGTGCCGCCGGCGCGATATCACCGACCTGTTCCTGGGCACCGGCCTCGGGCCACGCAGCTACTCGATCATCGAGCAGGGCATGATCACCGAGGTGATCGACGCCAAGCCGGAGGAGCTGCGCGTCTATCTCGAGGAGGCGGCCGGCATCTCCAAGTACAAGGAGCGCCGCAAGGAGACCGAGACCCGGATCCGCCACACCCGCGAGAACCTCGACCGCCTCAACGACCTGCGCGAGGAGGTCGGCAAGCAGTTGCAGCACCTGGCGCGGCAGGCGCGCCAGGCCGAGCAGTACACCGCGATCCAGGCCGAGCGCAAGGTCAAGGACGCGCAGTGGCGGGCGCTGGAATTCCGCGCGCTGGATGGCCAGCTGCAGGCCCTGCGCGAGCAGCTGGCCCGCGAGGAAACCCGGCTGGAGCAGCTGGTCGCCGAGCAGCGCCACGCCGAAAGCGAGCTGGAGGCCGGGCGCGGGCGCCGCGAGTCCGCCAGCGAGGCGCTGAACGTCGCGCAGGCCGCGGTGTACAGGGTTAGTGGCGTGCTGGCGCGGGTCGAGCAGCAGATCGCCCACCAGCGCGAGCTGGGGCTGCGCCTGCAGCGCGCGCGCGACGAGGCACAGGCGGCGCTGGCGGAGCTGGGCGGCCACATCCGTGGCGACCAGCAGAAGCTGGAGGCCCTGCGCGCCGCGGTGGACGAGGCGCAGCCGCGGCTGGAGGCCCTTCAGGAGGAGGACATCCAGCGCCAGGACGCGCTGCGCGAGGTGGAGGCGCGGCTGGCCGAGTGGCAGCAGCGCTGGGACGCCTACAGCCGCGACCAGGCCGACGCCGCACGCGCCGGCGAGGTGGAGCGCACCCGCATCGAGCAGCTAGACCGTCAGATCCTGGACGCCGACCGCCGCCGCCAGCAGCTGCGCGACGAACGCGCCGGGCTCGATCTCGACGCGCTGGCGGATGCCTTCGAGCAGCTGCAGCTGCAGCACGAGACCCAGAAGGAATCGCTGGAGACGCTGACCGCCGAGGTCGAGGCGCGCAAGCAGGCCAGCGCCGAGGTGCAGGAGCGCCAGCGCCAGGTCCAGACCGAGCTGGCCGAACTGCGCAAGCAGGCGCAGGCCGCGCGCGGGCGGCTGGCGTCGCTGGAGACCCTGCAGGCGGCCGCGCTGGGGCAGGAACAGGGCGCGGCCCGCCAATGGCTGCAGGCCACGGGTCTGCTGGACGCCGCGCGCGTGGGCGTGCGGCTGCTGGTCTCGGCGGTTTGGTACACCCC
>CAYYAT010000278.1:1920-2241 GCA_964469595.1 uncultured Thermomonas sp. | reverse complement strand
CCTTCGTGGACCAGCTCGGACACGTTGGCGCCGACCAGGTGCATGCCGAGGATGGTGTCGGTCTCGGCATGCGCCAGCACCTTCACGAAGCCCGCCGGTTCGGCCATCGCCACCGCGCGGCCGACCGCCGCGAACGGGAAGCTGCCGGCCTTGTACGGGATGCCCTCGGCCTTCAGCTGCTCCTCGGTCTTGCCGACCCAGGCGATTTCCGGCTCGGTATAGATCACCCACGGGATGGTGTCGAAGTTGACGTGGCCCGGCAGGCCCGCGATCAGCTCGGCCACCGCGATGCCTTCCTCGAAGCCCTTGTGCGCCAGCATC
>CAYYAT010000278.1:0-1805 GCA_964469595.1 uncultured Thermomonas sp. | reverse complement strand
GCCCTTGGTCGCGGCGCGGCGGCCCACGGCCACCAGCAGCTTGTCCACCACCAGTTCCTGCGCGGCGCCCTTGTCGTCGGTGTAGTGGACGTGCACGCCGTCCTTCTTCACCTCGGTGTTGGACACCTTGCAGCCCAGGCGAATGTCCAGGCCCTGCTTCTTGAACTCGCGCGCGGCAACCTTGCTGACCTCCGCATCGGCAGCGGCGAGGAAGGTGGGCAGGCCCTCGAGGATGGTGACCTCGGCGCCCAGGCGGTTCCACACGCTGCCCAGCTCAAGCCCGATCACGCCAGCGCCGATCACGCCGAGGCGCTTCGGCACCTTCTCGAGGTCCAGCGCGCCGACGTTGTCGATGATGTGCTCGCCGAACTTGGCGAACGGCAGTTCGATCGAATCCGAACCGGCGGCGAGGATCACGTTGGTGCCCTTCAACTCCACTTCGGAACCGTCGTGCTGCTTCACCTTCACCACGTTGCCCGGCTGCAGCTGGCCGAAGCCGTAGAACGCGGTGATCTTGTTGGCCTTGAACAGCGCCGCGATGCCGCCGGTGAACTGCTTCACGATGCCGTCCTTGCGGGCGACCATCTTCTTCACGTCAATCGCCGGCTTGTCGAAGCTGATGCCGTGCTGGTCGAAGATATGGCCCATGTTCCAGAACTGGCGGCTGGAATCCAGCAGCGCCTTGGACGGGATGCAGCCTACGCGCAGGCAGGTGCCGCCCAGCGCCGGCTTGCCGTCCTTGCCCAGCGCGGCGTCGATGCAGGCGGTCTTCAGGCCCAGCTGCGCGGCGCGGATGGCGGCGTGGTAGCCGGCGGGGCCGGCACCGATCACGACGACGTCGAATTGCTGTTGTTCGCTCATTGCTTCATTCCTGAACTTGGTAGCGGGGGCAGGCTCCGGGCCTGCGATACCCCGAAACAGGACGGGAACCGTTGCCGGTTCCCGTCGCCGGAATTACATGCCCAGCAGCATGCGGTGCGGGTTCTCGAGCTGGTTCTTGATGTCCACCAGGAACAGCACCGCGTCCTTGCCATCGATGATGCGGTGGTCGTAGCTCAGGGCGATGTACATCATCGGCGCGGCGATCACCTGGCCGTTCTCGACGATGGCGCGCTCCTTGATGGCGTGCATGCCGAGGATGGCGCTCTGCGGCGGGTTCACGATCGGAGTGGACATCAGCGAGCCGAAGGTGCCGCCGTTGGTGATGGTGAAGGTGCCGCCCTGCAGGTCCTCCAGGCCGAGCTTGCCGTCGCGCGCCTTCTTGGCGAAGGTGGCGATGCCCTGCTCGATGTCGGCGAAGCCCATGCGCTCGACGTTGCGCAGCACCGGCGTCACCAGGCCCTTGTCGGTGGAGACGGCGATGCTGATGTCGGCGTAGCCGTGGTAGATGATGTCGTTGCCATCCACCGAGGCGTTGATGATCGGATGGCGCTGCAACGCGTTGGCGGCGGCCTTGGCGAAGAAGCTCATGAAGCCCAGCTTGATGCCGTTGGCCTTCTCGAACTGCTCGCCCAGCTCCTTGCGCATCTGCATGACCTTGGAGAGGTTCACCTCGTTGAACGAGGTCAGCATGGCGATGGAGTTCTTCGACTGCATCAGGCGCTCGGCGATGCGGGCGCGCATGCGGGTCATCGGCACGCGCTCCTCCGGGCGGGCGCCGCCGGCCACGCCGGCGGTCTTGCCGCTGGCGTAGTTGACGATGTCTTCCTTGGTGACCATGCCGCGACGGCCGGTGCCGGCGACTTCGGCCGGGTCCACGCCGCTGGTGGCGGCGGCGAAGCGCGCGCCCGGCGGCAGGTCGGCGG
>CAYYAT010000277.1:0-2242 GCA_964469595.1 uncultured Thermomonas sp. | reverse complement strand
GCACGCGCTGGCGGCGCGCTTCCTGCACGAGAAGACCATCACCCCGCTGCAAGGCCTGCGCTTGGACGACGTGCAGCGCCTGCGGCTGGCCCTGCTGTGCTGCATGCCGCTGCTGGAGTTCGGCGGCGAAGGCCTGCATGGCTGGCGCGAGCTGGTGGTGTACCCGGGCGCGGTCCGGGTCCGCCGCAGTCACATGGACGCCTACGGCGTGCTGCACGAGGGCGAGGAGGAACTGATCGGCGAAGCCTGGCTGCACGGGCCGGTGATCCTGTCCTGGGCCGACATCCGCGCCGACATCGCCGCCCCGGCCGAAGGCTATTGCGTGGCGGTGCACGAGATCGCGCACAAGCTCGATGCCCTGGACGGCGCGATGGACGGCACCCCGCCGCTGCCGCGCGCCTGGCAGCGGCAGTGGGCGGCGGATTTCCAGCGCGCCTACGACGCCCTGTGCGCCGCGCTGGACGCCGGCCACGACAGCGCGATCGACCCCTACGCGGCGGAAGCGCCCGAGGAGTTCTTCGCGGTCTGCAGCGAATACCACTTCAGCCAGCCGCAGCGGCTGCGCGCGGCACTGCCGGAGGTGGCCGCGCACCTGCAGCGCTTCTACGGGGAGCCGCTGCTGCCGGGCGCGTAGGCGCGCGCCTTGCCGCGGACGCCGCTACAGCCCGCCCGGCAGTTCGACCTCGAAGCGCGCACCGCCCAGTTCCGCCGAACGCCCGACGTGCAACTGCCCGCGGTAGCTCTTGATGATGTCCTGCACGATCGACAGGCCGATGCCGTGGCCCTGCACGCGCTCGTCGCCACGCACGCCGCGCTGCAGGATGTAGGCGATGCGGTCGTCGGCGATGCCGGGGCCGTCGTCCTCCACCACGATCGACAGGCCCGGCCGGCGCCCGGATGCCTGCGCGCCCTCGGCCACGGTCAGCAGCACCCGCGACCTCGCCCACTTGAACGCGTTCTCCAGCAGGTTGCCGAGCAGCTCCTGGAGGTCGCCGGTCTCGCCGTGGAAGCGCGCTTCCGGGGCGATCTCGAACTCGCACAGCACGCCTTTGCCGGCGTACACCTTCTCCAGCCCGACCACGATCTGCTCGGCCTGCGGCTCGATCTCCACCGGCGCCGCGAACAGCTGGTGGCCCGAGCGCGCCGCACGCGCCAGCTGGTAGCTCACCAGGTCGTTCATCCGCCGCAGCTGGGTGTCCAGTTCCTGACGCAGCTCGGCCTCGCTGGCATCGCTGTCCAGGCGCGCGCGCAGCACCGCCAGCGGGGTCTTCAGGCTGTGCGCGAGGTCGGCCAGGGTATTGCGCTGGCGCTCGAGGTTCTCGCGTTCGCTCTGGATGAAGGCGTTGATGCTTTCGGTCAGCGGCTCCAGCTCACGCGGGTGCGCCGGGCCCATGCCGGCGGCCTCACCGCGCTGGACCCGCTTGAGCTCGTCGATCACGTCGCCCAGCGGGCGCAGGCTCCAGCGCAGCACGAACATCTGCAGCAGCAGCAGCACCAGTCCGGCACCGCCGAGGTACCACCACAGCGCGGCGCGGAACGCCGACACCTGGCGCGCCAGCGCGGTGCTGTCCTCCAGGATGTACACCGTGTACGGGATCTCGCGGCCGCCGCCCTCGTCGTCGCTCAGGGTCAGGCCGTAGCCGAAGCGGTAGGCGAGGCCGGGCGCGCCGTTGATCTGCTTCAGCGGCAGCGGGCCCTCGAACTCCTGCTTGCCGGGCGGCAGCATCTCCGCCGGCGGCAGCTCCGGGCCCTGCGCCGACTCCGATTCCCAGGTGCCCTTCTCGAGCACAATCTGCGCGTACAGGCCGCTGCCGGGGCGCCGGAAGCGCGCATCCGGCGGGTCCCACGGCGGGATCACGCTGCCGTCGCGCGCGAAATCGCTGTTGGCATAGGCCAGCGCATAGCTGTGCAGGCGCTCGCGCAGGCCGCTCTGCGCGGTGCGCTGGAATGCGCCGTCGAGGGCGAAGCCGGCCAGCGCCAGGAATGCCACCAGGCCGAGGCTGGCCGCCCACAGCTGGCGCGAGCGCAGCGAGCGCGGCTGCGCGATGCGCAACCGCCGCGGGCGCGGCGCGGCGGTTGCGGCGGGATCGTCGGGGGTGGCCGTCATGCGCGGCGCGGGCTGGGTTTGCGGGCGGCCGTCACTCGCCGGTGCGCGCGATGGCGAAGCGGTAGCCGCGCCCGCGCACGGTCTCGATCGGCTTCAGTTCGCCGTCCGGGTCGAGCTTCTTGCGCAGGCGGCCGA
>CAYYAT010000276.1:0-2341 GCA_964469595.1 uncultured Thermomonas sp. | reverse complement strand
TGTCGCTGATCGGCCTGGACAACGTGAACCCCATGCTGGGCGTGGACCTGACGCAGCGCGACCCGAACCGCGCCCTGATGCAGTACGCCGACAACTTCGGCTACCTGCGGGGCGACAAGTTGTTGGTGCTGGAGCCGTCCAGGACGCCGCGGGAGTTCCGCTACGTGGCCGCGCCGGTGGGTCGGGACGAGACCTACGAGCCGGTGGAGCCCGCGGATCCGCAACTCACGGAAGAAGCGCTGGCGCATGCGCTATGGGCGAGCTGGGCCTATCGCGAGGAGAAATACCGCCTGCCTTGACGCGGGGAGGGCGGTGCGCGCCATGCGCGCGCTTGATCCTGCGCAAAGCGATGTTGGAGCGCGGAGCGGCACACTGGCGCCCATGACTTTTCCAGACCAGACCCCGGAAGCGGACCCTGCGGCCGCCGCGCACCGCGGCGCGGACGATCCCGTCGCCACCCCGCGGCGGCGCCGCGCGTTCCCCGTGCCGCGCGGGCGGTTCGCATGGATCACGGGCGCCTTCAGCGTGCTGCTGCTGGCAGTCAGCACGCTGTTCTGGTGCCTGCTGCTGTTCCCCGTGGCCCTGCTCAAGCTGATTCTGCCTTTCGCCGCGGTCAGGCGGCGCGTCGACCCGCTGCTCAACGCCATTGCGACGGCCTGGGTGTCCAGCAACGCCGGCTGGTTCGCCCGCATCCAGCAGGCGCAATGGGACGTCCAGGGCAACGCCGGCCTGCGCTACGCGGACTGGTACCTGGTCAATTGCAATCACCAGTCGTGGGTGGACATCTTCGTCCTGCAGCACACGCTGAACCGGCGCATTCCGCTCTTGAAGTTCTTCCTGAAGCACCAGCTGATCTACGTGCCGGTGATCGGCCTGGCCTGGTGGGCGCTGGACTTCCCGTTCATGAAGCGCCATGGCAAGGCCGAGCTGCGGCGCAACCCGGCCCTGGGGCGCGAGGACCAGGAGGCCGCGCGGCGCGCCTGCGCCAAGTTCTCACTGGTGCCGACCAGCGTGATGGTGTTCGCCGAAGGCACGCGCTTCACCGAGGCCAAGCGCGCGGCGCAGGCGTCGCCCTACCGCCACCTGCTGAAGCCCAAGGCGGGCGGACTGGCGGTGGCGCTGAACGCGATGGGCGCGCGCTTTCGTTCGATGATAGACGCCACTATCGCGTATCCGGAAGGCATACCCAGCTTCTGGGACCTGGCTTGCGGCCGCGCCGGCCCGGTGGCCGTGCGCATGCGTCAGCTGCCGGTGCCGCCCGAATTCTGCGACGCCGACTACACGCGGGACAAGGCCTTCCGCACGGAATTCCACCATTGGCTGGGCCAGCAGTGGCAGGCCAAGGACGATGAGGTCGAGCGGCTGACGGCGCGCCGCGCCGCCTGAGCGCGGGCGCCGCCAGCCTGGCGCATCAGGCGCGCGCCGGCAGCACCGTGCCCGCGCTTTCGCCGAAGCCGATCCGCGGGTAGCCCGCCTTCACGCATTCGGCCCGCATGATGATCTGGTCGCCGTCCTGCAGGAAGGTGCGCTTTTCGCCCCACGGCAGGTCGATCGGCGATTTGCCGCCGTTGGTCAGTTCGAGGAGCGAGCCGGCTTCGGAGGCCTGCGGGCCGGACAGCGTGCCCGTGCCCAGCATGTCGCCCGGCTGCAGGTTGCAGCCGTTGACCGTGTGGTGCGTGATCAGCTGGGCCACGTTCCAGTAGGCGTCGCGGAAGTTGCTGCGCGACAGCGCGGCGGGCGCGAGCTTCTCGGCGCGCGATTTCTCGGTGGTCATCAGCACCTGCATCTGCACGTCGAAGGCGCCCTTGGCGCGGTTGGCGTCGGACGCCAGGTAGGGCATCGGCTGGGGCTCGGACGGGCCGCGGTTCCACTGCGTGCGGAACGGCTCCAGCGCTTCCATGGTGACGATCCAGGGCGAAATCGTGGAGGCGAAGTTCTTGGCCAGGAAGGGGCCGAGGGGCTGGTATTCCCAGGCCTGGATGTCGCGGGCCGACCAGTCGTTCAGGATGCACAGGCCGAACACGTGCGATTCGGCGTCCGCCAGGACGATGCGGTCGCCCTGGGCGTTGCCGGTGCCCACGAAGATGCCCAGTTCCAGTTCGTAGTCCAGACGGGCGCAGGGACCGAATTGCGGCGCTTCGCCTTCGTTGGCGGGGCGGGTCTGGCCGACGGGGCGGGGGAATTTCTGGTCCACGCCGATGCTGGAGGCGCGGCCGTGGTAGCCGATGGGCACCCACTTGTAGTTCGGCAGCAGGGGGTTGTCGGGACGGAACTGCTTGCCCACCGCCGTGGCGTGGTGCACCGAGATGTAGAAGTCGGTGTAGTCGCCGATGCGCGCCGG
>CAYYAT010000275.1:0-2361 GCA_964469595.1 uncultured Thermomonas sp. | reverse complement strand
TGCTGGAAAAGCTCAAGGCCGCGCACCCGCAGCTGCCGGTGATCGTGATGTCGGCCTACACCGACGTGGCCAGCACCGCCGGTGCGTTCCGTGGCGGCGCGCATGAGTTCCTGTCCAAGCCGTTCGACCTGGATGACGCGGTGGAGCTGGCGCGGCGCGCGCTGCCCGAACCGGAGCCGCGCGTGGACGCGGCACCGGTGCCGGCGCCGGTGGCGGGCGACGACGCGCCGCAGCTGATCGGCGACACCCCGGCCATGCGCGCGCTGTTCCGCGCCATCGGGCGGCTGGCGCAGGCGCCACTGTCGGTGCTGATCAACGGCGAGACCGGCACCGGCAAGGAGCTGGTGGCCAACGCGCTGCACCGTGAATCGCCGCGCGCGCGCGGCCCGTTCGTCGCGCTCAACACCGCCGCCATTCCCGCCGAGCTGCTGGAGAGCGAACTGTTCGGCCACGAGGCCGGTGCCTTCACCGGCGCGGCCAGGCGCCACATCGGCCGCTTCGAGCAGGCCCATGGCGGCACCCTGTTCCTGGACGAGATCGGCGACATGCCGCTGCCGCTGCAGACGCGGCTGCTGCGGGTACTGGCCGAAGGCGAGTTCTTCCGCGTCGGCGGGCGCGAACTGATCCATGTCGACGTGCGCGTGGTCGCCGCCACCCACCAGGACCTGGAGGCACTGGTCGAGCAGGGCCGCTTCCGCGCCGACCTGCTGCACCGGCTGGACATGGTGCGGCTGTGGCTGCCGCCGCTGCGCGAACGCCTGGACGACGTGGCCACGCTCACCGCGACGTTCCTGGGCAACGCCGCGCGCCGACTGGACATGCCGCCCAAGCGGCTGTCCGCTGCCGCCCTGCAGGCCCTGCGCCAGCACGACTGGCCCGGCAACGTGCGCGAACTGGAAAACGTGTGCTGGCGGCTGGCGGCACTGGCGGTGGCCGACACCATTTCCGCGGCCGACGTGCAGGCGGCGCTGGCCCGTGGTGGCCGTGCCCGCCCCGGCGCGGCCGCGGCGGCGCCCGGGCAATGGGACCAGGCGCTGGCGCAATGGGCGCGGCAACGCCTGGCCGAGGGCGCCAGCGGCCTGCACGCCGAAGTGCGCGAGCGCATGGAGGCGGTGCTGCTCGACGCGGCGCTGGCCGCCACCGACGGCCACCGCGGCGATGCCGCGGTGCGGCTCGGCGTCGGTCGCAACACGCTGACGCGCAAGCTGGGGCCGGGGCGCAAGCGCTGAAGAACCCGTGCGGCGCGCCCGCCGCGACCCGGCGGATCGGCGCCGGGTGGGCGTGTATCATCGGCCCCCCATGGAGATGCGGGCGCCACGTCAGGACACGGCCACCCAGGCACGACGCCGGGGCCGCGCGCCGTCCGCGATAGCGACGGCAGCCCGCCGCCGGCATGCGAGGCGCTGTTGAACACCGACGCCTGGCAGCGCCTGACCGATCTGTTCCACCGCGCCACCGAACTGCCCGAGGCCGAACGGATCACTTTCATCCACGCGCAGACCGGTGACGATCCGGAGCTGCAGCGCGAACTGCTGGCGCTGCTGGCCGCCGATACCGATCCCACGCGCCTGCACGCGCCGCTGCGCGAGGCGGTCAAGGTGGCGGCCCAGGCCAGCGAGGCCGAGGTGATGCCGGGTACGCGGTTCGGGCCATGGGCGGTGGAACGGATGATCGGCGCCGGCGGCATGGGCCGGGTGTACCTGGCGCGGCGCGCCGATGGCGCCTACGAGCGCCAGGTTGCGCTCAAGCTGGTGCGCGCCACCGCGCTGGACGAGCGCCGCCACCGGCATTTCGAATACGAGTGCCGCCTGCTGGCGCAGATGCAGCACCCGGCCATCGCGCAGATCCACGACGCCGGCATCGATGCCGACGGCCGCGCCTGGCTGGTGATGGAGTACATCCACGGGCAGCCGATCTCCGCCTGGTGCGACCAGCACCGGGTCGACCTGCGCCAGCGCGTCGAGCTGCTGGCCAAGGCCGCCGAAGGCGTGCAGCACGCGCACCAGAAGGGCGTCATCCATCGCGACCTGAAGCCGGGCAACATCCTGGTCGCCGCGGTCGACGGCCAGCCGCTGCCCAAGATCATCGATTTCGGCATCGCCATGGATGCCGCCGCTGCCGACGACGCCCCGGGGGGCGGCACCCCCGGCTACATGAGCCCGGAGCAGGCCCGCCCCGGCAACGACACCGATGCCCGCAGCGACGTTTACTCGCTGGGGGCGCTGCTGTACGAGTTGGCCTGCGGCGCGCCGCCGGAAGCGTCCCCCGTGCCGCCGTCGCGGTACCTGCGCGAGCAGTCGCCGGCCCGGCGCGCCGAGCTGGCGGCCCAGCGCGGCAGCACCCCGGCCCGGCTGCGGCGCG
>CAYYAT010000274.1:0-2397 GCA_964469595.1 uncultured Thermomonas sp. | reverse complement strand
CCAGGGCGTGACCAAGGGCAAGGGCTTCCAGGGCACGATCAAGCGCTGGAACTTCACCATGGGCGACGCGACCCACGGCAACTCGCTGTCGCACCGCGCGCCGGGTTCGATCGGCCAGCGCCAGACCCCGGGCCGCGTGTTCCCGGGCAAGAAGATGGCCGGCCACATGGGGCATGTCACCCAGACCACCCAGGGTCTGCAGGTGGTGAAGGTGGATGCCGAGCGTGGCCTGATCGCCGTGCGTGGCGCGGTCCCCGGTGCCCCGGGTGGCGACGTGATCGTGCGCCCGACGAGCAAGGGAGTCTGATCATGGAACTGAATATCAACGGCGGTAGCAAGCTGGCCGTGTCCGACGCGGTGTTCGATCGCGCGTTCAACGAGGATCTCGTGCATCAGGTCGTCGTTGCCTATCGCAACGCCGGTCGCGCGGGCACCAAGGCGCAGAAGACCCGTTCGGAAGTCAACGGCACCACCAAGAAGTCGAAGAAGCAGAAGGGTGGCGGCGCCCGTCACGGCGCCCTGACCGCGCCGATCTTCGTCGGCGGCGGTGTCACCTTCGCGGCCAAGCCGCGCAGCTTCGCGCAGAAGGTGAACCGCAAGATGTACCGCGCCGCGATGGCCGCGATCCTGTCCGAGCTGAACCGCCAGGGCCGCATCACCGTGGTCGAGGCCTTCGACGTGGACGCGCCGAAGACCAAGGGCCTGGTGGCCAAGCTGGCCGACCTGAAGGCGGGCAAGCGTCCGCTGATCGTGACCGAGGAAGCGACCGACAACCTGTACCTGTCCGCGCGCAACCTGCCGTACGTGCAGGTGCGCGACGTGCAGGGCCTGGATCCGGTCGCGCTGGTCGGCGCCGACACCGTGGTGGTCACCACCAATGCGGTGAAGAAGATCGAGGAGTGGCTGGCATGAGCGCCAATCTGTACGAAGTGATCCGTGCGCCGCGCGTGTCCGAAAAGACCGCGCGTCTGCAGGAAGTGTCCAACCAATACGTCTTCGAGGTCGCCAAGACCGCGACCAAGGCCGACGTGAAGGCTGCAGTCGAGAAGATCTTCGACGTCAAGGTCGAGGCGGTGAACGTGGTGAACGTGAAGGGCAAGTCCAAGTCCTTCAAGTTCCGCCAGGGCCGCCGCGGCGACTGGCGCAAGGCGTACGTCACCCTGGCCGAAGGCCAGGCGATCGACGTCATGACCGTCTCGGCCTGAGGAACAAGTCCATGGCATTGATGACATTCAAGCCCACCTCCGCCGGCCGCCGCAGCGCGGTCCGCGTGGTGACGCCCGACCTGCACAAGGGCGCGCCGTACGCCGCGCTGGTGGAGAAGCAGGGCAAGACCGGTGGCCGCAACCACCACGGTCGCATCACCACCCGCCACATCGGCGGTGGTCACAAGCAGCACTACCGCATCATCGACTTCAAGCGCGACAAGGAGGGCATCCCCGCCCGCGTCGAGCGCATCGAGTACGATCCCAACCGCACCGCGCACATCGCGCTGCTGTGCTACGCCGACGGCGAGCGCCGCTACATCATCGCGCCCAAGGGCCTGAAGGCCGGTGACCAGGTGATGTCTGGGCGTGATGTCCCGATCAAGGCCGGCAACACCCTGCCGCTGCGCAACATCCCGGTCGGTTCCACCGTGCACTGCATCGAGATGAAGCCCGGCAAGGGCGCGCAGCTCGCCCGTGCCGCCGGTGCTGGCGTGCAGCTGGTCGCCCGCGAGGGTGTCTATGCCACCTTGCGCCTGCGCTCCGGCGAGATGCGCAAGGTGCCGGCCGAGTGCCGCGCCACCATCGGCGAGGTCGGCAACGACGAGCATGGCCTGGAGAAGCTGGGCAAGGCCGGCGCCAAGCGCTGGCGCGGCGTGCGCCCGACCGTCCGCGGCGCGGCCATGAACCCGGTCGATCACCCGCACGGCGGCGGCGAGGCCAAGGCCGGCCAGGGCAACCCGCACCCGGTCACGCCGTGGGGCGTGCCGACCAAGGGTTACAAGACCCGCAAGAACAAGCGCACCCAGCAGTTCATCGTGCGCGACCGCAGGAGCTAATCGGCAATGGCACGTTCACTCAAGAAGGGCCCGTTCATCGACCACCACCTGCAGAAGAAGGTGGAGGCCGCGGGCAGCAGCAAGAAGCCGATCAAGACCTGGTCGCGTCGTTCCACGATCCTGCCGGAAATGATCGGGTTCACCATCGCCGTGCACAACGGCAAGAACCACGTCCCGGTGCTGGTCAACGAGAACATGGTTGGCCACAAGCTTGGCGAGTTCGCCGTGACCCGTACGTTCAAGGGTCATGGCGGCGACAAGAAGTCGAAGTAAGGAGATGACGATGGAAGCGAAGGCAATCCTGCGCACCGCGCGCATCTCCCCGCAGAAGGCCCGCCTGGTCGCCGACCAGG
>CAYYAT010000273.1:0-2404 GCA_964469595.1 uncultured Thermomonas sp. | reverse complement strand
AGTGATTGATGCGTGTGAGCCGAGTCCGGGCCTGTACCGGACTCGGCGTGGGCTGGCAACGCCTGGATGGCGTTGTTCAGACCTTCCTTCGAGGGCGCTTCCCGTGGCTGTGGCCTCCCCGCACGGGCCTTCGACGGCGTGGACGCTTGCGGATGTTGCGCGCGACGGACGCGCCGGACGCGACAGGAAATACCGGCAAGAGACACGCGCAAGAAACATCGACATAGGGAATACGGGAGCTGCGATCCGCCATGCGAATCCTTCTGGTCGAGGACGATGCACATACCGCCGCCTTCATCTGCAAGGGCCTGCGCGAGGACGGGCACGTGGTGGACCACGCCGCCGACGGCAAGCAGGGCCTGTTCCTGGCCACCACCGAGCCGTTCGACGCGCTGGTCCTGGACCGCATGCTGCCGGGGTTGGATGGGTTGACCCTACTGCGCACCCTGCGCGGCGCCGGCAACCACGTGCCGATCCTGCTGCTGACCGCGCTCGGCGATACCGACCACCGGGTGGAGGGGCTGCGCGCGGGCGCCGACGACTACCTGGTGAAGCCGTTCGCCTATGCCGAGCTGAGCGCGCGCCTGGACGGCATCGTGCGCCGCCACCACGGCGGCGAGCGCGAGCCCACCCGGCTGCGGGTCGGCGAGCTCGAGCTGGACCTGCTCGCGCGCGAGGCGCGCCGCGAGGGCCGCCGGATCGAGCTGCAGCCGCGCGAGTTCCGCCTGCTGGAATACCTGATGCGCCACGCCGGCCAGGTGGTGACCCGCACGATGCTGCTGGAAGCGGTATGGGACTATCACTTCGACCCGCAGACCAACGTCATCGACGTCCACATCAGCCGCCTGCGCCAGAAGATCGACCACGACTTCGCCCGCCCGCTGCTGCATACCGTGCGCGGCGCCGGCTACCGGCTGGCGGAGTGATCGCCATGAAGCGCCTGCTGCCGTCCACCAGCGCGCGCCTGGCGCTGCTGGTGATGGGCAGCTTCCTGGCCGCGGTGGTGCTTATCGGCGGCGGGCTGTACTACGCGGTCTCCAGCCTGCTGCTGCACGAGGCGCGCGACCTCGTGCGCGCCGATGCCATCACCCTCGTGGACACCTACCGCGAGGGTGGCCGTTCCGCGCTGCTGGACGAACTGCAGGCGCGCATCCACGGCGATGACGGCGACCCGGACGCGGTGTACGCGCTGGCCGACGCGGACGGCAGGGCGCTGGTCGGCGAGCGGCCGGACGCCAGCATTCCAGGTCCGCGCGGGCGCTGGGTGGAGTTCACCGAGCGGATGCCCGAAACGGGCGATGCGCTGCGGGTGATCGCCTACGAGCAGCGCCTGCGCGGCGGCGAGGTGCTGCTCACCGGGCAGCGCCTGCAGGCCCAGGACCGCCTGCTGCAGCTGATGCAGCAGGCCGCGCTGCGCGCCCTGCTGGCGGCCGCCGCGCTGGCGGCGCTGGTGGGCTGGCTCACCTCGCGCTGGGTCGCGCGCCGGCTGCGCGGCCTGGAGGCCACTGCGGCCCGGGTCAGTGCCGGCCAGCTCGGCCTGCGCGCGCCGCTGGACCACAGTGGCGACGCCTTCGACCAGGTGGCGTTCCGCTTCAATGCCATGCTCGACCGCATCGAGGAGCTGTTGGGCGGCGTGCGGCATGCCACCGACCACATCGCGCACGACCTGCGCACCCCGCTGACGCGCCTGCGCAACCGGCTGGAGGACCTGCGCCAGCAGGCGCGCGAGGCCGAGCTGCAGGCGCACCTGGACCGCGCGGTGGCGGAGACCGACCAGCTGCTGCAGTCGTTCGGCGCGCTGCTGCGGCTGTCGCGGATCGAGGCGCAGACGTTGGATGCGGATGCGCCGCGGGTGACGCTGGCCGAGGTGGTGGAGGACGCGGTGGAGCTGTACGCCCCGATCGGCGCCGAACGCGGGATCCGCCTGCGGGTGCAGCTGGCGGCGGCGAGCGTGCGCGGCGACCGCGACCAGCTGTTCCAGCTCGCGGTGAACCTGCTGGACAATGCCCTGAAATACGCGCCTGCGTCCAGCGAGGTGGAAGTGACGCTGGAGACGGTGGGCGGCGAAGTGCGGCTGCAGGTAGCCGATCGCGGCCCCGGTATTCCCGAGGCCGAGCGCGAGCGCGTGTTCGACCGCTTTCAGCGGCTGGAGGCGCATCGCGGGTCGCCCGGCACCGGGCTCGGGCTGAGCCTGGTGCGCGCGATCGTGCGTCACCACGGCGGCCAGGTGCTGCTGCTGGACAACGCGCCCGGGCTGCGGGTGCAGGTGCTGCTGCCGCCCGGCTGAGGCGGCCCGCGGTGCGTTATCCTGCGCGGCTCCCCCGTTGTTTGCCCATGCCCGGGCGCAGGCCGCCATGCTGCTGATGATCGACAACTACGACAGCTTCACCTACAACCTCGTGCA
>CAYYAT010000272.1:0-2422 GCA_964469595.1 uncultured Thermomonas sp. | reverse complement strand
CGCGCCACCAGCTGGCGCTCGGCCAGCGCGCGTCGCCGCGCCAGCTCGCGTTCGGCCTGATCCAGCCGGGCGCTGGCCTCGCGCAGCTGCGCCTGCGCCTGCGGACGCTCCACCGTCTGCAGCGCGGCGAGGGCGGCGCGGGCCTGGTCGCGCCGGGCTTCGAGGTCGCGCGCGCGCAGTACGACCAGCACCTGGCCCGGCGCCACGCGGTCGCCTTCCAGCACCCGCCGTTCCAGCACCAGGCCGGCGATTTCCGCGCTGACCTGCACCCGCGAAGGTACGGTGATGCGCCCGGTGGCCACGACTTCCTGTACCAGCGGCCCGGACTGCACGCGATAGGCCGGCAGCAGGGGGCCGCGCCACCACTGCAACAGGCCCCAGGCCACGGCCAGGAGGAGGACGAGCAGGGCAGGCAGGAGCCAGCGGCGGCGGGGCATCGAGGGCATGGGCGATTGGGGTGGTTCCGACCGGATACGGATTGTCGCCGCGCCCGGATGCCGCTGTCGATGCGAAGGGCTCAGCGTCGTCGACGCACGCGCTGGCGGTAGTCGCCCACGTTGTCGCCGCGGATGCGGGGTTCGCGGGTGCCGGTGATGGTGTCCACCTTGCGGTCGCTGCCGCTGACCGGCCGTGCTTCCACCCGGGTCTCGCGCTCGAACGCGTGCGATTTGTCGGTGTTGCGATAGTAGCGGTAGATTGCCCAGTAGTAGCCGGCGGCGCCGGCCGGGCCCAGCAGCAGCCAGAGTGCGCTGTTGTCGCTCATCCCGTATGCCCCACGATCCAGATGGCCAGGGTTTCCAGCACGGTACCGATCGTGAGCGCCGCCAGCAGCAGCTTCCAGTGCTGGATCGGGATGCTGCCCATGGTCTCGCCGGTGCGGCCGTTGACCGCGATGTAGTGCAGCATGCCGCCGTTCGGCCCGGGCTGGTGGTAGGAGTACAGCCAGACCGGCAGGTACATCGCCACCCAGCGGCTGCCGCGCACGTCGATGCCTTCTTCCTCCCAGCGCACGCCGCGGTCATAGCGGCGCACCGAGCCTTCCACCTGCGCGCGCGCGATCGACAGCAGCTGGTCCTCCAGCACCGGCATCAGCTGCGCCACGTCGAGGTCGCGCTTCTCCGAGCTGAAGCCGGACAGGTAGGAGGCGTTCCACTTCACCGCGTTCTTGGTGTCGAACGGCAAGATCGCGTTGATGATGTTGTTGGTGTTGACGCGCGTATCGAGGTTACCGCGGTTGCGCGAGGATTCCAGCGGCAGGTCGTCTACCGTGAACGCCACCTGGCGCTCCACCGCGTACACGTCGGCGTCGTAGTAGGTCTTCTTGTCGTTGCCGCTGCCGCGGGTGTAGCGGGCCGTCTCGATCTCGCCAAATCCTGCCACCTCGGCCTCGGCATTGGCATCCACGATCATGTACGGCAGGTACACGCCGGTGACGTTCTCGGGCGTGAACTGCTCCTTGAACGCCTTCAGCGCGAACAGCCGGCGCTTGTCCACGAACTGGCGGATGCGCGCCACCGCATCCTCCTTGCGGATGTGGAAGGGCAGCACCGCGTCCGGCACCGCGCCGTTTTTGATCTGCTCGTTCACGCCGAACACGTGCCGGCACCAGTGGCAGCGCGCGGTCATGCCGGCCTCGGTGTTGACCGTGACCTCGGCGCCGCAGCCGGCGCATTTGAAGCTCACCAGATCATCGCTGCCGGCGTCGATGTCGCGCGCGCCGGAGGCGATCACGGTGCCGTGCAGCTGGTCGATGCCTTCGCCCAGCCCGAACGCCTCCTCCACCCGTTGCCCCTGCCATTCGTGGCGGCAGTACAGGCAGATCAAGAGGTCGCTGCCGGGCTTCTGGCGGATGTCGCTGGCTCCGCACCTGGGGCAGCGGTTGAGGCCGTCCTTCAGCGCCTCGGCGGCGGTGTCGATGGCGACCGGGTCGGGCGCCAGCAGTTCGTCGCGGACCGGGCCGGGCAGGGTGTCGGGGTCCAGCGGCACGCTGCCCTGCGCGGGCGGGACGTCGCGCGGCGAGCCCGGGCCGGTGGGCGCGGGCGGCGGTGGGGGGGTCGGCATGGCGGGTGTGGAGGGCGTGCGGGAGGCGCGGATTACAGGCCCAGCGCCTTGGCCTTGAGCGCGTCGTAGTCGGCCTGGGTGATCAGCCCGAGGTCGAGCATTTCCTTGGCCTTCTTCAGCTTCGCCACCGGGTCGTCGCCGGCCGGCGTGGCCGGCTGCTGCAGGCCACCGATGCCGCCCAGCATGCCCGAGGCCATGCCGAGCCCGACGATCCCGGCCGCACCGCCGTTCTCGCCGGCCGACTGGATGCCCTGCGCCACGCTGGCCTGCAGGTTGGAATTGCCGCGCGCGCCGGACAGCGCATCCGCGCGCTGCACGGTCTTGAGCAGCTCGCGGGTGTTGGCGTCGTACTCGATCGAGA
>CAYYAT010000271.1:0-2435 GCA_964469595.1 uncultured Thermomonas sp. | reverse complement strand
AGACCCGCAGCGGCAAGATCATGCGCCGCATCCTGCGCAAGATCGCCGAGAACGCGCCCGAGCAGCTGGGCGATACCAGCACCCTGGCCGACCCGTCGGTGGTGGACGCGTTGGTGCGCGGGCGCCCGGCGGGCTGAGTATCGGTCGCCCGCGCAGGGTCACGTCGTCCCGGCCAGCGCGGCCTCCGGCGCCAGCGCCGCGGGCACCGTGGCTGCGCGCAGGGTCGGGCGCCAGGCGACCACCGTGTAGGCGGCCACGTCGTGCTGCTGGAACGGGTCTTCGCGCCGCCACGCCTCGAGGGTGGTGCGATCGGGCGCCCGGGCCAGGATCGCGCCGCCCTGGCGTGGTTCCTGCGGGCCGGAGAGCAGGAAATGCCCGGCCGCGTAATGGCGCGCCAGGAACGCCCGGTGCGCGGCCAGATGGGTGTCGATGACCTCCAGCGGCTGCTGGTAGGCGAGCAGGACGAGATAGAGCATGCGCGGGGCCTGTCAGGGAATGAGAAGAAGGGAGCCGGCGTGGCGGCCGGACTCTAGCAGCGCATGCGCGCGCGCCGCATCCGCCAGTGGCAGGCGCGCGCCGATGTGAACCTGCAGGCCGGCGGCCAGCCGCTGCAGGACGGCCTCGCCGCCTTCGCGGTAGCGCCGGGCATCGGCCACGAAGCGGAACACGCCGGGGCGGGAGACCGCGATCGAACGTGAGGCGTGCAGGCGGTCGAGGTCGATGCGGCGGACTTCGCCGGCCACGTGCCCGATGGACGCGGCCATCCCGAACGGTGCCAGGGCATCCAGCGAGCGGTCGAAGGTCTCGCCGCCGATGCCGTCGATCACGAACTCGGCGCCCTCGCCGCCGCTGAACTCGCGGGTCGCGGCCACGAAATCCTCGCGGGTATGGACGATGGCGCGCTCCACCCCGTGCGCCTGCGCCAGCGCCGCTTTCTCGGGCGAGCCGACGGTGCCGGCCACCCGCGCGCCCGCCGCCCGCGCCCACTGCGCGAGGATCAGGCCCAGGCCGCCGGCCGCGGCATGCACCAGCACGGTGTCGCCGGGCCGCAGCGGGCGCACGTGGGCGAACAGCATGTGCGCGGTCAGTCCGCGCAGCAGCGCGGCGGCCACGGTTTCGGCTTCCAGCCCGTCCGGCAGCGGCAGCAGGCGCTGCAGCGGAAGGTTGCGGCGGTCGGCATAGGCCCCGACCGGCGGCCCGGCATACGCGACCCGGCGGCCCAGCCAGTCCTCGTCCACGCCGTCGCCCACCGCGTCCACCACCCCGGCGGCTTCCACCCCCAGCCCCGCGGGGAATCCGGGCAGCGGATACAGGCCGGTGCGGAAGTACACGTCGACGAAGTTCACCCCCACCGCCTGCTGGCGGACGCGGACTTCGCCGGGGCCGGGCGGTGGCAGCGGGCGGTCGAGCAGGTGCAGGCGGTCGGGGCCGCCGTATCCGGAAACACTGATGTGGCGCTGGCGCACGGGAAGGCATCCATTGGGAAGCGGAGCCGCCAGCTTAGGTGTGCGAGTATCATTGGCCATTCGGAGAAATGGCACATCCATCGTGCAAAAAAGCACGGAACATCCGTCGCATCCCGCCCGCCTGGACTGGGATGACGTGCGCTACTTCCTGGCCCTGGCCGAGCACGGCAGCCTGAGCGCCGCCGCGCGCGCGCTGGCGGTGGAGCACACCACCGTGGCGCGCCGGATCGGGGCGCTGGAGCGCCAGTTGGCGCGGCATCTGTTCGACCGCTTGCCGCAGGCATGGCGGCTCACGCTCGAAGGCGAGGCGCTGCTGGCGCATGCGCGCCGGCTGGAGGAGGAGGCACTGGCCTTCCTGCAGGCGGCCCGCAGCCAGGACGCGACGGCCGGGGTGGTGCGGCTGTCGGCGCCGCCGGTGTTCGCCAGCCGTTTCCTGATGCCGCGCCTGGCGCCGCGCCTGCGCGAACTGCCGGCGCTGCAGCTGCAGTTGGTGGGCGAGGCGCGCAGCGCCGATCTGGTGCGGCGCGAGGCCGACATCGCCCTGCGCCTGGGCCGGCCCGCCGACCCGCGCCTGGCCGCCCGCCCGCTGGCCGAGCTGGGCTACGGGCTGTATGGCGATCCTGGCTGGCAGCGGCAGGACGCGGCCGGCTGGCGCTTCCTGCGCTTCGGCGAGGACGGCGACGACAGCGCGCCCGCGCGCTGGCTGCGCGAGTTTGCCGGCGGCCGCGCGTTCGCGTTCGCCAGCAACGACCTGCTGGCCCTGGGCGAAGCCGCCCGCGCCGGGCTGGGGCTGGCGCTGCTGCCACATTTCCTGGCGCGCACGCTGCCCGGGCTGGTGCAGCTGGCCGACTGCCCGATCCGCCGGCCGCTGTGGCTGGCGCTGCATCCGGACGTACGGCGCAGCCCGCGCGTGGCCCGCGCCAGTGCGCTGGTGGCGGAAGTGGTGACGACCGCGGCCGCCGCGCTGGA
>CAYYAT010000270.1:0-2476 GCA_964469595.1 uncultured Thermomonas sp. | reverse complement strand
CATGTACCACGGCGGCAAGATCGCCATGCTCGGCATCATGCCCAAGGGCGCCGGGGTGGACTGGGACCGCATCATCTTCAAGGGCCTGACCGTGCAGGGTATCTACGGCCGCAAGATGTACGAGACCTGGTACAAGATGACCCAACTGGTGCTCTCCGGCTTCCCGCTGGGCAAGGTGCTGACCCACCAGCTGCCGATCGAAGAGTTCCAGAAAGGCTTCGACCTGATGGAACAGGGCAAAGCCGGCAAGATCGTGCTGAGCTGGAATTGAGGCGCAGCCTGCGCGCGCGGCGGACGGAGGCTGCCGGCGCGCGACACGCCGTGAATACGTCCATGTAGGCTCTTCGGCGGCATCCATGCCGCAGAAGGTCGCTCACCGGCAGCCTCCATCCGCCACCCGAATTCCGGAGCCGCCATGTCACTCACTGCACGCTACGCCGATACCCTCGAGGAAATCCGCGCCGCCGGCCTGTTCAAGTCCGAGCGCATCATCACCAGCCCGCAGTCGGCCGAGATCCAGCTGGCCGACGGGCGCACGGTCCTGAACTTCTGCGCCAACAACTACCTCGGGCTGGCCGACCACCCGGACATCATCGCGGAAGCCAAGCGGGCGCTGGACACCCACGGCTTCGGCATGGCCAGCGTGCGCTTCATCTGCGGCACCCAGGACCTGCACAAGCAGCTGGAGCAAACCATCGCCGACTTCTTCGGCACCGAGGACACCATCCTCTACGCCGCCTGCTTCGACGCCAACGGCGGCCTGTTCGAACCGCTGCTGGACGAGCACGACGCCATCATCAGCGATGCGCTCAACCACGCCTCGATCATCGACGGCGTCCGCCTGTGCAAGGCCCGCCGCTACCGCTACGCCAACTGCGACATGGCCGACCTCGAAGCGCAGCTCCGGCAAGCCAGGGCCGACGGCGCGCGCACGATCATGATCACCACGGACGGGGTGTTCTCGATGGACGGCTTCATCGCGCCGCTGGACGAGATCACCGCGCTGGCCGCGAAGTACGGCGCCCTGGTGCACATCGACGAATGCCACGCCACCGGCTTCCTGGGCGCCACCGGCCGCGGCAGCGCCGAGGTCAAGGGCGTGCTGGACAGGATCGACATCTTCACCGGCACCCTCGGCAAGGCCATGGGCGGCGCGCTGGGCGGCTTCACCACCGCGAAGAAGGAAGTGATCGAACTGCTGCGCCAGCGCTCGCGCCCGTACCTGTTCTCCAACTCGCTGCCGCCGCACGTGGTGGCCGCCGGCATCAAGGCCTTCCAGATGCTGGATGCCGCAGGCGAGCTGCGCGAGCGCCTGCGCGAGAACACCGCCTACTTCCGCGAGCGCATGACCGCCGCCGGCTTCGACCTCAAGCCGGGCGTGCACCCGATCTGCCCGGTGATGCTGTACGACGCGCCGCTGGCGCAGCGCTTCGCGGCGCGCCTGCTGGAGGAAGGCATCTACGCGATCGGCTTCTTCTTCCCGGTGGTGCCCAAGGGCCAGGCGCGCATCCGCACCCAGATCTCCGCGGCGCACACGCGCGAGCATCTCGACCGCGCGATCGATGCCTTCACCCGCATCGGCCGCGAGCTGGGCGTGCTGAAGGCCTGAGGCTCAGCCGCCGCCGAGCGCGGCGACTTCCTCCGCGCTCAGTTCGCGCCACTGGCCCTTCGACAACTCGCCGAGGGCCAGCGGCCCGATCGCCACCCGCACCAGCCGCCGCACGCCGATGTCGAATGCCGCCAGCAGGCGCCGGATCTGGCGGTTGCGGCCCTCGTCGAGCACGATCTCGAGCCACGCATTCTTTTCTCCGGCGCGAAGCACGACCACCGACACCGCACGCAACCACTCGCCGTCCACATCGACCCCGGCGCGCAGCGCGGCGAGCGTGGGATCGTCGGGGATCCGATCCACCTGCACGTGGTAGGTCTTGTCCGGCCCGGTCACCGGATCGGTGATGCGCGCGGCCCAAGCCGGATCGTTGCTGAACAGCAGCAGGCCCTCGCTCGCCTTGTCGAGCCGGCCGACCGGGGCGATCCAGCCAAGCCTGGCGCCGTCGAAGCAGCGATAGACCGTATCGCGTCCACGCTCATCGCGCGCGGTCGTCACCAGGCCCCGCGGCTTGTTGAGCATCAGGTAGCGCGGCAGCGGGGCAGCCGGCTCGGCGCCATCGATGGCGATGCGCGCGGCCACGGCATCGACGGGATATTCGGGATCGCGCACCACGCGTCCCTCCAGCCGGACCCGCCCTACGCGCACCAGCCGTTCCGCTTCACTGCGCGAGCACAGCCCGCGCTTGGACAGCACGCGCGCCAGGCCATGCCGCGGCCCGCGCACGGATCGGCTCACTTCTCCGGCGCGGCCGCGGCAGGCGCGGCGTCCGCACCCGGGTCCTTCTTGCCGACCACGCGCACGCCGCGCGCCTTCATCCAGGCATCGAACTCGTCGGCGGTCATGCGCTTGCCGTTCTGGGTCATG
>CAYYAT010000269.1:0-2515 GCA_964469595.1 uncultured Thermomonas sp. | reverse complement strand
GGCCGGTCCATGTTCAGGTAGGCCTGCCCGAGCAGCGCCCAGCCTTCCGGTTGCCGCGGATCGCGCGCCAGCGCCGCCTGCAGCTGGGTGACCGCATCCGCCAGCGTGGCCGGGGCCTGGCGCGCGGCGGCATCCAGCGCCTGCGGCGTGCCCAGCAGGCGGTACAGCAGCGCGGCAGAGGCCAGCACCACCAGGCCGATGCCCAGCGCCACCCCGCGCGCCTGCGGCCATAGCGGCCGCAGCAGGGTGGCCAGCACCAGCAGGCCCAGCAGCAGCGAGAGCGCGAGGAAGACGGCCATCACCACTCCTGCCCGTCGTCGGCAGCGGCAGGGGTGGCGCCCTTGCGCCGGCGCACCCGCGCGACCACCACCCCCGCGCCGGCCAGCAGCACCAGCACCGGGCCGGCCCACAGCAGCACGGTGGCCGGTTCCAGCCGCGGGGTGTACAGCACGAATTCGCCGTAGCGCTGCACCAGGTAGTCCTTGATCGCCGCGTCGCTCTTGCCCTGGCGCATCAGGTCCAGCACTTCGCGCCGCAGCTGCAGCGCGATCAGCGCGTTGGAATCGGCCAGCGACTGGTTCTGGCACATCACGCAGCGCAGCTGCACGGTGAGCGCGTGGAAGCGCGCTTCCTCGGCGGCATCGCGGAACTGCAGCGGCGCGGCGTCGGCCTGCTGGCCTGCCTGGGCGAAGGCGGGCAGCGCGGTCAGCCAGAGCAGGGCGGCGAGCAGGTGGCGGATCATCGTTCGGCCTCGATCTTCGCCAGCAGCGGCAGCAGTTCCTGGGTGATGATGGCGTCGGTCAGCGGCCCGACGTGCTTCCAGCGCACGATGCCCTTGCCATCGACCAGGAACGTCTCCGGCGCGCCGTACACGCCCCAGTCCAGCGCGGTGCGGCCTTCGACGTCGGACAGCACGACCATGTACGGGTTGCCGAACTGCTCCAGCCAGCGCAGCGCGTCGCTGCGTTCGTCCTTCCAGTTGTAGCCGACCACGCGCACGCGCTTGCTCTCGGCGAACCGGGTCAGCACCGGGTGCTCGACCCGGCACTCCACGCACCAGCTGCCCCACACGTTGAGCAGGAACGGCTGGCCGCGCAGGTCGGAGAGCTTCACCACATAGGCAGGATCGTGCAGCACCGGCAGCGCGAAATCGGGCGCCGGCTTGCCGATCAGCGGCGAGGGCAGGGCGTCGCGGTCGGGCTTGCGGCTCATCCACACCCCGGCGGCGAGCAGCGCGGCGAGCAGCGCGAAGATGGCCAGCGGCAGCCAGCGCGAGGCTTTCATGCGCGGTCCTTCGATGGGGAATCCTGGCGGGCGCTGCGGAAGCGCCGGTCGAACGCGGTGACCGCCGCCCCCAGCGCCATCAGCAGCGCGCCGGCCCAGATCCAGCGCACGAACGGCTTGACGTACAGGCGCATCGCCCAGGCATCGCCGCCCAGCGGTTCGCCGATCGCCACGTAGGCATCGCCCAGCAGCCCGCCGGCGATCCCGGTTTCGGTCATCACCTGGCCGCCGGCGCGGTAGCGGCGCTTTTCCGGGTGCAGGGTGGCGATGGCGCGGCCGTCCCGCAGCACCTGCACGGTGGCGTAGTCGGAGCTGTAGTTCGGCCCTTGCGCCGGACGGATGCCGTCGAAGCGGAAGGCATAGCGGCCCAGCGTCACGCGGTCGCCGGCCTTCACCGCCAGTTCGCGCTGCTGGCCCAGCCCTTCCACCAGCAGGGCACCGACCAGGAACACCGCGATCCCGAAGTGGGCCAGGCTCATGCCCCACATCTCCAGGGTCAGGCGGCCGCTGGCGCGCAGCCGCGCCCATACGAAACGTAGCGTGCCGGCCGCCACCCAGGCCGCCCCGAGCAGCCCGGCGGCAGTCTTCCAGCGGCCCTGCGGGGCAAGCACGAACGCGATCACGCCCAGCACCAGCGCCAGCACCGCCCACGGCGCCAGCAGCCGCAGCGGGGTGGCCATGTCCTCGCGCTGCCAGCGGGTCAGCGGGCCCAGCGGCAGCAGCGCCACCAGCGGCGCCATCAGCAGCAAGAACATCGCCGCGAAATACGGCGGCCCGACCGAGATCTTGCCCAGCTCCAGCGCATCCGCCAGCAGCGGGTACAGGGTGCCCAGCAGCACCATCGCGCAGGCGCTGGCCAGCAGCAGGTTGTTCAGCAACAGCAGGGTCTCGCGCGAGCCGGCGGCGAACGGCTTGCCGGCGGTGTCAGGAGCGCGCAGCGCGTACAGCAGCAACGAGCCGCCGACCACGAGGCCGAGAAAGATCAGCACGAACAGGCCGCGCCCGGGGTCGGCCGCGAACGCGTGCACGCTGGTCAGCACGCCGGAGCGCACCAGGAAGGTACCCAGCAGCGACAGCGAGAATGCGGCGATCGCCAGCAGCAGGGTCCAGCCGCCGAAGCTGCCGCGTTTCTCGGTCACCGCCTGCGAATGCAGCAGCGCCGCGCCGGCCAGCCACGGCATGAAGCTGGCGTTCTCCACCGGGTCCCAGAACCACCAGCCGCCCCAGCCCA
>CAYYAT010000268.1:0-2660 GCA_964469595.1 uncultured Thermomonas sp. | reverse complement strand
ATAGCGGCGCTCGTCGAACACCGCGTAGTTCGGCAGCTCGCGCTTGCGGTAGGTGTGGGCGATGCCGCCGTCGCGCAGCACGCTGGCGGCGTTGTACACCACGCTGCCGGCCGGCTGCGGCCAGCCCACCACCGCCACGATCCCGCGCGCGGCCGCGGCCACCCGTGCCATCGCCTCCTCGCAGGCGCGCAGGAAGGCCGGGCGGTACAGCAGGTCCTCCGGCGGATAGCCGCTCAGGGCCAACTCCGGGAACAGCACGATGTCGGCCGCGTATTCGTCGCGCGCCAGCGCGATCATCTCCGCGATCCGCGCCGCATTGCCGGCCACGTCGCCGACCGGAAAATCGAACTGCGCCATCGCAATGCGGAGGGGCTGCGTCATCGGGCGTTCTCGCAACGAAAGTGCCCGCGCGGCATGGCGGGCGACAAGGCGTGGCAAGGATACAGGCTGCGCGGCACGGCATCCGGCCATCGGGGGTAAAATGCGCGCTTTCCTCCCCGCTCCCGCGTCCGCACGGACGCATCCCCACATTCGGAGACCCCCCCCATGGGCCTGGACCTCGTCAGCACCGGCAAGAATCCGCCGGACGAGATCAACGTCATCATCGAAATCCCGAAGGACGCCGAGCCCGTCAAGTACGAGGTGGACAAGGCCTCGGGTGCGATCTTCGTGGACCGCATCCTGTCCACCCCGATGCGCTACCCCTGCAACTATGGCTACGTGCCGCACACCATTTGCGACGACGGCGACCCGGTGGACGTGCTGGTGATCCTGCCGCTGCCGCTGGTGCCGGGTTCGGTGATCCGCTGCCGCCCGGTGGGCCTGCTGAAGATGACCGACGAGGCCGGCGGCGACGAGAAGATCCTGGCGGTGCCGGTGGACAAGGTGTTCTCCGGCTACAGCCATATCGACGACATCCAGAAGGTGAGCCCGCACTGGCTGCAGCGCATCGGCCACTTCTTCGAGCACTACAAGGACCTGGAGCCCGGCAAGTGGGTGAAGCTGTCCGGCTGGGAAGGCGCCGAGCAGGCACGCCGCATCATCGTCGAGTCGATCGAGCGCTACGACGGCAGCGCCGACAAGCCGAAGTTCTGATCCACTCGCTGCGCCCGGGTGCCGCCAGCGGCGGCACCCGGATCGCCGCCGCCTGCGGCCGAACGCTTACGGGCCGGCTTTGTACGGGTACTTGGCGAAGATGCTGCTGATGGCCTGATCGATATCCGCCATCTTTTTCTCCGGGCTGCGCTTGGAAGCCTCCGGCGCGCTCGCCGAGCCGGTCCAGACCAGACGATTGCGCTGCCCATCGACCAGATCCACGGTCAGCACGCCCTCGCGGTAACGGCTGACCTGGGGCTCGTCATACCAGAACGGCACCGACACGAAGGCGTGATAGCGATAGCTGTACGCCCAGCCAAAGTCCACGCGCGGCACGTTCCACACCTGGCTGCGCTCGCGGGCCTGGAAATTCACCAGCAGATCGCCACCCTCCGGCATGAAGCGGTAGCCACGCGCCTCCATCTCACGGCGCACGTCCTCGCGGATGCGGTCGGATACCCAGGAGGTGTACCCGGCCTGCTCCATCGAGATCGGCTTGTAGAAACTCCAGGTGCGGTAGCGGCCGAAATCGGCCGTGGGGTCGCGGTCGGTGCGCACGGTGGGTCCGGTCGCGCAGGCCGACAGCGACAGGGCAACCGCAGCCAGCAGCGCGCTGGCCAGCAACTTGAACGATCTGGACATGGCAGGTCTCCGGCGGCGGGATGCCATGATCATCGCACCGCCAACCGCATCCGGGCTGAACGGCAGGCAGCCGGAAACGCAAACGGGCCCGGCGTCGCCAGGCCCGTGAAGCCGGTCACACCTGCAGGCCTGCCTTCAGTGCTTGAGGTTCTTGCGCAGGCGCTCCAGCGCCTGCAACTGCGCGGTGACCTCGGCCAGGCGCTTCTGCGCCTCGGCGATCTCCATCGCCTCGCCGCGGCGGGCGATGATGCGCTCGGCCTCTTCCTTGGCGGCACGCACCGCCGCCTCGTCGATCGCATCGGCGCGCACGGCGGTATCGGCCAGCACGGTCACCACCGTCGGCTGCACCTCGAGGATGCCACCGGAGATGGCGAAGTCGAGCCTGTCGCCCCCGGGCAGGGTGACCACGACCTTGCCGGGCTTGAGCCGGGTGATCAGCGGGGCATGCTTGGGCGCGATGCCCAGCTCGCCCAGTTCGCCGGTGGCCACGACCAGCTCGGCCTCGCCGTGGAAGATCTCGGCCTCGGCGCTGACGATGTCGCAGCGGATGGTGGATGCCATCGTGACTCCTTCCGTTCAGTCGAACGCGTCAATCGAAGCGGCGGCTCAGGCCGCCAGCTTCTTCGCCTTCTCGATGGCCTCGTCGATCGTGCCGACCATGTAGAACGCTTGCTCCGGCAGGTGGTCGTAGTCGCCGTCGCAGATGCCCTTGAAGCCGCGGATGGTTTCCTTCAGCGGCACGTACTTGCCCGGGCTGCCGGTGAACACCTCGGCCACGTGGAACGGCTGGCTGAAGAAGCGCTCGATCTTGCGCGCACGGGCCACGGCCAGCTTGTCCTCTTCGGACAGCTCGTCCATGCCCAGGATCGCGATGATGTCCTTCAGCTCCTTGTACTTCTGCAGGGTCTGCTGGACGCGCTGGG
>CAYYAT010000267.1:0-2665 GCA_964469595.1 uncultured Thermomonas sp. | reverse complement strand
GGACAAGCTGGTGGACAACGTCAGCGCCGGCGCCTACGGCTCGCAGCTCAGCAGCACCTTCATGATCACCGCCGCGGTCAAGCAGGGCGTGGACGTGGCCAAGGTGGAGGCGGCGATCGACGAGGAGCTGAAGCGGCTGCTCAAGGACGGCCCCAGCGCGGACGAAGTGGCGCGCGCGCGCACCGCCCTCGAGGCCGGCTGGATCCGCGGCATCGAGCGCATCGGCGGGTTCGGCGGCAAGGCCGACGCGCTGGCCGAATGCGCGGTGTACACCGGCAACCCCGGCTGCTTCCGCGACAGCCTCAAGACCCTGGCCGCGGTGACCCCGGCCAATCTGCGCGCCACCGGGAACACCTGGCTGGGAGCAGGCAAGGGCAGCCATACGCTGGTGGTGAAACCGGGCAAGCGGGTCGCGCTGGCCGAAGACCCCACAGTCACCCCGACGCCGTTCAAGACGCCCAAGCCGGATCCCAAGTACACGACCCTGCCGAGCACGGTGGACCGCAAGGCCGGGGTGCCGATGCCGGCCCGCTTCCCCGACCTGAAGTTCCCGCCGCAGCAGCACGCCACCCTGCGCAACGGCACCAAGGTGATCCTGGCCGAGCGCCACGACGTGCCGGTGGTGCAGATGAGCTACGAGTTCCGCGGCGGCGCCGCCGCCAGCGCGCCCGGCCTGGCCAGCTTCGCGGCCGGGCTGATGGACGAGGGGGCCGGCGATCTTGACGCGCTCGCCTTCGCCGACCGCGCCGAGGCGCTGGGCGCGCAGCTGGGCGCCAGTGCCGGCCAGGATTCCAGCAGTGCCTACCTGTCGGCGCTGAAGCAGAACCTCGCCCCGTCGCTGGCGCTGTACGCCGACATGCTGCGCCGCCCGCGCTTCGCGCAGGCCGACATCGACCGCGTGCGCGGCCAGTGGATCGCCGGCATCAAGCAGGAGAAGGCCAGCCCGAACGGGATCGTGCAGCGCGTGCTGCCGGGCCTGGTGTACGGCGCCGGGCATCCCTACGCGGCGCCGCGCAGCGGCACCGAGGCCGGGATCGCGGCGCTGACCCGCGCCGACATCCAGCGCTGGCACGACACCGCCCTGCGCCCGCAGGACGCCACTCTGGTGGTGGTGGGCGACACCACCCTGGCGGAAATCCTGCCGCTGCTGGAACAGGCGTTCGGTGACTGGGCGGCCGCCCTCGGCACGCCCGCTGCGCCCGCCATCCCGCAGGTGCCGGCGCAGGCCAAGCCGCGGGTGTTCCTGGTGGACCAGCCGGGCGCGGTGCAGGCCAATATCTTCGCGGCCAAGCTGCTGCCGTCCAGCACCGACCCGAGGACGGTCGAGTACGACATGGCCAACATGGTGATCGGCGGCGATTTCACCGCGCGCCTGAACATGAACCTGCGCGAGGACAAGCACTGGTCCTACGGCGCCCGCAGCGGTGCCGGCGGCGCCCTCGGCCAGCGCCTGTGGACCGCCTCGGCCCCGGTGCAGATCGACAAGACCGGCGAGGCGGCGGCGGAGATGCAGCGCGAGATCGCCGAGTACGCCGGTGGCCAGCGCCCGGCCAGCGCCGAGGAGGTGGAGGGCATGGAGAAGGTGCTCACCCTGACCCTGCCCGGTGCCTACGAGACCGCCGCCTCGGTGATGAACACCATCGCCGGCAACGCGCTGTACGGCCGGCCCGACGACTACGTGTTCCAGCGCAAGGCGCAGATCGAGGCGATGACCCCGGCGCAGGTGAACGCGGCCGCCAAGGTCCTGGATCCCAGCGGCCTGACCTGGGTGGTGGTGGGTGACCTGTCCAAGACCGAGGCCCCGGTGCGCGCGCTCAACCTGGGCGAGGTGACCGTGATCGATGCCGACGGCAAGCCGGTGGCGAAGAAGTAAGCCCCGGACGGTCGCCGCGTCCAACGCGGTAGCGGGTGCGGCGACCCCACCGCTTTTGCACGATTCAGACGCACCGGGCCACAATCCGGTGCGTCTTCGTTTTCCAAGGAAGCTTGCGCATGCCCCTGTCGACCCGCGTTGCCGCCCTCCTGCTGGTGCTGGCCCTGCCGGCCTGCAGCTTCGTGAAGATGGCGCCGGGCGCGCAGCAGGTGCAGGTACTGGCGGCCGCCCCGGCCGGCTGCGAGGCGCGCGGCGAAGTGGTGGTCTCGGTGACGCACAAGGTGGGCTTCTACGAGCGCGACGCCCTGCGCGTGCGCGACGAGCTGGAGGTCCTGGCCCGCAACGAGGCGCCGCGCCTGGCGGCCAACCGGATCAACCCGCTCGGCCCGCCGGCCGACGGCGAGCAGCGCTGGGCGATGTGGCGCTGCCGCTGAGGCCAGCGGCGCGCCAACCTGAACGGGCCGGGGATACGCCGGCGTACGGGAGCGAAAGCCGCTATCCTAGGCGGTTCCGGCGCCGCCCCGGCGCCCGCACGAGTGTCCCGCCATGCTGTTCCATCACGTTGCCATCGCCGGCCTGGCCCATATCGACGCCCCGCGCCGGTTGACCTCCGAGGAGATCAACGCGCGCCTGAAGCCGACCCTCGACCGCCTCGGCATCCGGGTGGACGTGCTCGGCGGCGTGGCCGGCGTGCATGCGCGCCGCCTGTGGGATGGCGACGTGCAGGCCTCTGACGCCGCCACCTTGGCCGGGGTCAAGGCACTGGCGGATGCCGGCATCGACCCCGACAAG
>CAYYAT010000266.1:0-2682 GCA_964469595.1 uncultured Thermomonas sp. | reverse complement strand
GCAGCCGAGCCCATGTCCTTGGCGCGCCCGGCCAGCTCGTGGCGCTCGGGCCCGAAGCGCTCGATCACCGCCTCCATCGAGGAGTTCATCAGCTCCATCGCCAGTACCAGCAGGCAGCTGCCGACCAGCAGCACGCGCTCCACCGGGGTCTGGCCCAGCCACCAGCCCAGCGGGCCCAGCAGCAGGAACAGGCAGACCTCGAGCCGGAACGAGGATTCGTGCAGCCAGGCCGCACGCAGCCCCAGCAGCGACCAGCGCGCGGCGCGCATCACGCCGGCGGGTCCACGCGGGAAATGCCCGTACAGGTCAGCCATGCGTGCAGGTCCGGAAGCGGGAAGCGCGGCGGGTAGCGGGCATCGAACGGAACGCCAGGTGGAACGGGCCGTCATTCTGCCACAAGCCCCCGGCCCGCCCGGGCGGGCGGCCGGCACCCGCTACTGCGAGCGCAGCGCCTCGATCGGGTCCAGCAGCGAGGCCTTGCGCGCCGGGTAGTAGCCGAAGAACAGCCCGGTGGCGATCGAAAACGCCGCCGCCAGCCCCACCACCTGCGCATTCAGCGCCACCGGCAACCCGCTGAACTTGCCCGCCAGCAGCGCGCCGACGATCCCGATCGCGATCCCGATCACGCCGCCGATCAGCGAAATCAGCATCGCCTCGGCCAGGAACTGCGCGCGGATGTCGCGCGGGCCCGCGCCCACCGCCAGCCGCAGGCCGATCTCGCGGATCCGCTCGGTGACCGAGACCAGCATGATGTTCATGATGCCGATGCCGCCGATCACCAGGCAGATGCCGGCCACCGCGCCCAGCAGCTTGGACATCAGGTTGGTGGTCTGGGTGCGGGTCGCCACGATCTGGCTGATGTTGCGCACCACGAAATCATCATCGGCGCCCGGCTGGATCTTGTGCCGCTGGCGCAGCAGCGCCTCGATCTCGGACTGCGCCACGTCGAGGTTGCGGGCATCGTCCACCCCGACCGAGATCTGCTGGACCGCGCCCGGCGGCATGCCCTGCGACGTCGACAGGCGGCGGCGCGCGGCCTCCAGCGGCACCACCACGATGTCGTCCTGGTCCTGGCCGAAGCCGCCCTGGCCCTTGGGCTTGAGCACGCCGACCACGGTGAACGGCACCCGCCCGAGGCGGATGGTCTGGCCGATCCCATCCTGGTCGCCGAACAGCTCGCGGCGCACCGTCTCACCCAGGATCACCGGCTTGCTGGCGCCGCCGTAGTCGTTCGGCTGAAAGCCGTCGCCGCTGGCGATCTCCCAGCCATTGATTGGAAACCAGTCGGCCTGCACGCCCTGCCACTGGGTGGACGCATTGTTCTCGGCGAACACCACCTGGGTGCCGCCGCGCAGCGAGCCGGCCACGTACTGCGCTTCCGGCACCTCGTTGCGGATCGCCTCCACATCGCCTTCGTTCAGGCTCCAGCGGCTGCCCTGCGCCAGCCGCGCGCCGCCCGGGCCGATGCCGCCGGCGCCGGAGATATCCAGCCGCTGCGAGCCAAGGCCCGACACCAGCTTGTCGATCTCGGCCTGGGTGCCCTGCCCGATCGACACCATCACGATCACCGCGGCGATGCCGATGATCACGCCCAGCGAGGTCAGCGCGCTGCGCAGCCAGTTGCCGCGCAGGGCGAACATCGCGGTACGCAGGATTTCCAGCGGCCTCATGCGCGGCTCCCGGCACGACGCGCGCCGAGCGCGCCATCGTGGATTTCATAGACGGTATCGGCGTGCTCGGCCACATGGGCATCGTGGGTGATCAGCACCACGGTATGCCCCTCGAACCGCAACCGCTTGAACAGCGCCAGGATTTCCTCGCCGGTCTTGCTGTCCAGTGCGCCGGTGGGCTCGTCCGCCAGTAGCAGCGGCGGGCTGTTGATGAGCGCACGCGCAATCGCCACGCGCTGCTGCTGGCCACCGGAGAGCTCGGTCGGCCTGTGCCCGGCGCGACTCGCCAGGCCAACCGCCTCCAGCATCGCCAGCGCGCGGTCGCGGCGCTCGTGGCGGGGCATGTGGACGTAGCCCAGCGGCATCATCACGTTGTCCAGCGCGGTCATCCGCGGCAGCAGGTTGAACTGCTGGAACACGAAGCCGATCTTGTGCAGGCGCACCTGCGCCAGCTCCTCGGCGTGCAGGGTGGACACGTCCACTCCGTCGCAGTGGTAGGTGCCCGAGCTGGGCGTGTCCAGGCAGCCCAGCAGGTTCATCAACGTGGTCTTGCCGGAGCCGGACGGGCCCATGATCGCCACGAATTCACCGCGGCGCACGGTCAGATCGGCGCCGCGCAGCGCGACCACCTCGGCTTCGGTGCCGGCCAGGTACACCTTGCTCAGCTGGCGGGTCTCGATGACCGGCGCGAGCGGGTTGGCGATCACGGCGCCCCCGCGGCGCGCTCGCCGCTGATGATCTGGTCGCCCTCGCGGATGTCGCCCATCACCTCGGTGGCGCTGCCGTCGCTGGCGCCCAGGCGGATGTTGACCAACTCCGGCTTGCCGCCCTTGGCCAACCGGTACACGCTGACCCGCTTGGCGTTGAGCTGGGCATCCACCGCCGCGTCCCATTTCGCACGCTGGTCTTCGCTCAGGGAGGCACGGAAAGCCGCGAACTGTTGATTGATGCGCTCGCGCATGCGCGCACGGATCTGCGCCTGCATGCTGGCGTCGGGCCCACCGCCACCGCC
>CAYYAT010000265.1:0-2694 GCA_964469595.1 uncultured Thermomonas sp. | reverse complement strand
GCTGGCGTCCAGCCCGCTGCGCGCCGCGCAGGCCCGGCGCCGCCTGCGCCAGGTGCCGGCCACGCACGCGCAGACCCTGCTCGAGGTGGACGGGGGCGTGCGCCTGCAGGGCGTGGCCAGCGTTCCGGTCGCGCGCGCGCCGCGCGCGCTGGCGCTGCTGCTGCACGGCTGGGAAGGCAGCGCCGAATCCAGCTACATGCGGCTGACCGCCGCGCAGCTGCTGCGCGCCGGCTTTGCGGTGTTCCGGCTCAACTTCCGCGACCACGGCGACACCCATCATCTGAACGAAGGGCTGTTCCACTCCAACCGGCTGGACGAGGTGGTGGCCGCGGCGCGCGCGATCGCATCCCGCTGGCCGCAGCTGCCGATGTTCACCGCCGGATTCTCGCTGGGCGGCAACTTCGCCCTGCGCCTCGCCCTGCGCGCGCGGCAGGCCGGGTTGCCGCTGCGCGGGGTGGCGGTGGTCTGCCCGCTGCTGGATCCGGCGCGCACGATGGACAACATGGAGATCGGCCCGGCGGTGTACATACGCTATTTCGAGCGCATGTGGCGACGCTCGCTGGCGCGCAAGCGCGCCTTGTTCCCGCAGGCGCACGGCTTCGACGACGCGGTGCTGCGCCTGCCGATGCGCGCGCTGACCGACTGGATGGTGCGGCATGCCACCGAATTTCCCTCGCTGGCGGCCTATTTCGACGGTTATTCGGTGGCCGGCGAGCGCCTGCGTGCGCTGCCGGTGCCGGCGGACATCCTGATGGCGGCGGACGATCCGGTGATTCCGCTGGAGGATTTCCACCACATCGCGGCGTTCCCGAACGTGCGCCTGGAGCTGGCCGCGCACGGCGGCCACTGCGGCTTCATCGAGCGCGCCAGCCTGGACGGCTACAGCGAGCGCTGGGTGGCCGCGCGCTTCCTGGCGGCACTGGACGCCTGCGATCCCGCCGTAGAATCGACGCACGATCCTTGCGGAGAGTACGACCATGCATCTGCGTAGCGACAGCTTCGAGCACCGCCAGCCGCTTTCTCCGGAGTTCGCCATGGGCGCGCCTGGCGGCGGTTTCGGCGGCAACCGCAATCCGCATCTGGCCTGGGACGCGGTGCCGGCCGGCACGCAGTCGTTCGCACTGCTGTGCATCGACACCGACGCCCCGACCGACGGCGCGCTGGTGGCCGACGCGGCCACCCCGATCCCCGAAGCCCACCCGCGCGGCGATTTCGTGCACTGGGTGGTGGCCGACATCCCCGCCGAGGTGCGCGAGATCCCGGCGGGCAGCTGCAGCGACGGTGTCACCGCCCGCGGCAAGCCGGGCGGGCGCGATGCCGGCGGGGTGCGCGGGTTGAACGACTACACCGGCTGGTTCGCGGGCGACCCGGACATGGGCGGGCAGTACTACGGCTACGACGGCCCGTATCCGCCCGCGCACGACCTGCGCACGCACCGCTATTTCTTCCGCCTGTTCGCGCTGGACGTGCCCAGCCTCGGGCTGGCCCAGCCGTTCACCGCCGCCGACGTGCTGCGCGCGATGCACGGCCATGTGCTGGCCGAGGCCGCCATCTACGGCACTTACAGCCTGCACCGCTGATCCCGGCGCGGCGCGCGGCGGGCGCTCACAGGATGTAGCGGCTCAGGTCCGGGTCCTGCACCAGGGTGCCCAGGTGGGCATCCACGTAGGCGCGGTCGATGGTGACGCTGCCGCCCTTGTCCGGGGCCTCGAAGCTCAGCGACTCCAGCAGCCGCTCCAGCACCGTGTGCAGGCGGCGCGCGCCGATGTTCTCCTGGCGTTCGTTGACGTGCGCGGCGATCTCCGCGATCCGTTCCACCGCTTCCGCGGTGAACGCCAGTTGCACGCCCTCGGTGCCCATCAGCTCGACGTACTGCCGGGTCAGTGCCGCCTTCGGCTCGGTGAGGATGCGCACGAAGTCGTCCTTGCCCAGCGCGGTGAGCTCCACCCGGATCGGGAAGCGGCCCTGCATTTCCGGGATCAGGTCGGAGGGCTTGGCCAGGTGGAACGCGCCGCTGGCGATGAACAGGATGTGGTCGGTGCGCACCGACCCGTACTTGGTGCTGACCGTGCTGCCCTCCACCAGCGGCAGCAGGTCGCGCTGCACGCCTTCACGGCTGACGTCGGCGCCGTGGCCTTCGCTGCGCTTGGCGACCTTGTCGATCTCGTCGATGAACACGATGCCGTGCTGCTCGCAGGCCTCGATGGCCTGCTCGCGCACCTCGTCCTCGTTGACCAGCTTGCCGGCTTCCTCCTCGATGAGCAGCGGGCGCGCGGCGGCGATGGTCATGCGCTTCTTGTGGGTCTTGCCGCCGGAGATCTGGCTGAACATCTGGCGCAGCTGCTGGCCCATTTCCTCCATGCCGGGCGGGGCCATGATGTCCACGCCGATGTTCATGCTGAGGTCGAGCTCGATCTCGCGCGCGTCCAGCTCGCCGGCGCGCAATTGCTTGCGCAGCTTCTGCCGGGTCGAGGAGTCCTGCGCCGACGGCTCGGCGCCGATGTCGATGGTGGTGGTCTGCGCCGGGTTGAAGCCGAACGCGGGCGGCGCCTCGCGCCGCGGCAGCAGCGCGTCGAGGATGCGCTCCTCGGCGCGCTCCTCGGCCTGGGTCCGCACGCGCTGCTTGGCCTGGGCGCGGTACAGCTTCACCGCGGTGTCGGCGAGGTCGCGGATGATCTGCTCCACGTCCTTGCC
>CAYYAT010000264.1:0-2702 GCA_964469595.1 uncultured Thermomonas sp. | reverse complement strand
GAAGGTGGACCGCTCGGCCGCCTACGCCGCGCGCTACGTGGCCAAGAACATCGTCGCCGCCGGCCTGGCCGACAAGTGCGAGGTACAGGTGAGCTACGCCATCGGCGTGGCCCAGCCGACCTCGATCTCGGTGACGACGTTTGGCACCGGCAAGGTCGGTGACGACGTGATCGAGAAGCTGATTCGCGCCCACTTCGACCTGCGTCCGTACGCGATCACCCGCATGCTGGACCTGGAGCACCCGATCTACCAGCCGACCGCCAGCTACGGCCACTTCGGCCGCAAGCCGAAGGAGATCAGCTACACCGACGGCGAGGGCAAGAAGCACAAGGCGACCGCCTTCTCGTGGGAGAAGACCGACAAGGCCGAGGCCCTGCGCAAGGCCGCGAAGCTGAAGTAAGCCGCAAACCGCGGCAGGCAACACCCGGACGGGCCGCAGCGATGCGGCCCGTTCGCGTGGGGGCCGCGTAAAATGCGCGCATGCCCCTCCTCCAATTCCAGAACGTCGACTTCGGCGTCGGCGGTCCGCTGCTGCTCGACCACGTCGACCTGACCATCGAACCCGGCGAACGCGTCTGCATCGTCGGCCGCAACGGCGCCGGCAAGTCCACCCTGATGCGGCTGATGGCCGGTGAGCTCAAGCCCGACGACGGCGAGGTGCGCGTGCAGGCCGGGGTGGTGGTCGCGCGGATGGCGCAGGAGGTGCCGCAGGACATGCAGGGCAGCGTGTTCGACGTGGTAGCCGAAGGCCTGGGCGACCTCGGCGCGCTGCTGGCCCGCTACCATCACGCCGTGCACGTCGGCGACATGGCGGCGATGGCGGCGGCGCAGGCCCGCATCGAGGCGAGCAACGGCTGGGACCTGGACCGCCGCGTGCAGCAGGTGCTGGAACGGCTGGAGCTGCCCGGGGACGCCGATTTCGCGGCGCTGTCCGGCGGCATGAAGCGGCGCGTGCTGCTGGCGCAGGCGCTGGTGCGCGCTCCCGACGTCCTGCTGCTGGACGAACCCACCAACCACCTGGACATTGAGGCGATCGACTGGCTGGAAGGCTTCCTCAAGACCTTCGCCGGCAGCCTCGTGTTCGTCACCCACGACCGCGGCTTCCTGCGCGCGCTGGCCACCCGCATCGTCGAGATCGACCGCGGCCGCGTCACCAGCTGGCCCGGCGACTACGACAACTACCTGCGCCGGCGCGAGGAGCGCCTGCACGCCGAAGCGCAGGAGAACGCGCGCTTCGACAAGCTGCTGGCACAGGAAGAGGTGTGGATCCGGCAGGGCATCAAGGCCCGCCGCACCCGCAACGAGGGCCGCGTCACCGCGCTGAAGGCGATGCGCCGCGAGCGCGCCGCGCGCCGCGAGCTCACCGGCAAGGTGAAGATGGAGGCCGCGAGCGCGCAGGCCTCCGGCAAGAAGGTGATCGAGATCACCGGCGTGTCGCAGGCGTTCGGCGACAAGGTCCTCCTGCGCGATGCCTCGGCCACGATCCTGCGCGGCGACAAGGTCGGCATCATCGGCCCGAACGGCTCGGGCAAGTCCACCCTGCTCAAGATCCTGCTGGGTGAGCTGCAGCCGGATACCGGCAAGGTGGACCTGGGCACCAATCTGCAGATCGCCTACTTCGACCAGCACCGCAGCCAGCTGGACGACACCCGCAACGCGCTGGAGAACGTGGCCGGCGGCCGCGATTTCGTCGAGATCAACGGCAGCCGCAAGCACGTGGTCGGCTACCTGCAGGAGTTCCTGTTCTCGCCGGAACGCGCGCGCGCCGATCACCCGCCTGTCCGGCGGCGAACGCAACCGCCTGCTGCTGGCGCGCCTGTTCGCACAGCCGTCCAACCTGCTGGTGATGGACGAACCCACCAACGACCTCGACGTGGAGACGCTCGAACTGCTGGAGGAGCTGCTGCTGGACTATCCCGGCACCCTGCTGCTGGTCAGCCACGACCGCGACTTCCTCGACAATGTGGTGACCAGCACCCTGGTGCTGGAAGGCGACGGCCGGCTGGGCGACTACGTCGGCGGCTACAGCGACTGGCTGCGTCAGCGCCCCGCGCCAGCCGCGATCGCGCCCTCCGCCGCGACGGCGGCCAGGCCGACGCCCGCGCCGGCATCCCCGCCGCCCGCGTCCACAGAGGCCACCCCGCGCAAGAAGCTGAGCTACAAGGACCAGCGCGAGCTGGAGCAGCTGCCGGGCCGCATCGAGCAGCTGGAAACCGAGATCGCCGCACGCACCGCCGCGATGCAGGACCCGGCGTTCTACCGCCAGGACGGCGCGGCCCAGCAGCAGGCCAATGCCGCGCTGGCCCGGCTGCAGGCCGAGCTGGACGCCGCCTACGCCCGCTGGGAAGCGCTGGACGGCTGACCGGCGGCGCGCCATCCACCCCGCCGCCGGTTTACAATGGCACGGCCGAGGGGCGCTGCGATCGTGTCCACCACGACCAGGCTCGGCATCGAACAACGGCGCCCGTGACCGCATTCCACCGCACTCACGGAGCATTGCCATGAACGCACAGATCAAGCCCCTCCACGCCGCCGCCGACTACAAGGTCGCCGACCTCTCCCTGGCCGACTGGGGCCGCAAGGAAATCGAGATCGCCGAGCACGAGATGCCCGGCCTGATGGCGATCCGCGCCAAGTACGCGCCGCAGCAGCCGCTCAAGGGCGTGCGCGTGACCGGCTCGCTGCACATGACCATCCAGACC
>CAYYAT010000263.1:675-2722 GCA_964469595.1 uncultured Thermomonas sp. | reverse complement strand
GCCGCCTGACCGTCCCGTTCCTGCGTCAGGTGCTGGGCGCGGACTGAGCGCGCAGCGCTGCCTCCAGCCGCTGCAATCGCTCCGGGGTGCCGACGTCGGTCCAGCGGCCGCGGTGGTGTTCGCCGGTGATCGCGCCATGGGCCATGTGCGCGCGCAGGAGTGGGGCCAGCGGGAATTTCGGCTTGCCGTTGGCGAGCGCGGGCGTGGGGATGAGGGCGCGCCAGCCACCCAGCAGCTGCGGACGATAGACGCCGATGCCGGCATAGGTGAGCCGGTGTTCGCCGTCGGGATGCACGCACCCATCGCCGTCCAGCGCGAAATCACCGCGCGGTGCCTGTGGCGGTGGGTCCACCAGCACCAGATGTGCAACCCCCGCAGGCGCGCGTGGCAGGCGGGCGAAGTCATAGTCGGTCCAGACGTCGCCGTTGATCAGCAGGAAGGGCGCCTCGCCCAGCAGCGGCAGCGCGTTCCACATGCCGCCGCCGGTTTCCAGCGGGGTGTCGCCCTCGTAGGCGTAGTGCAGGCGCAGGTTCCAGCGCACGCCGTCTCCCAGCGTCGCGGGGAACTGGTCCGCCAGCCACGAGGTGTTCACGACGACATCGCGAATGCCCAGCGCCGCCAGCTTCTCCAGATGCCACTCGATCAGCGGCTTGCCGCCGACGCGCAGCAGCGGCTTGGGCGTGGTGTCGGTCAGCGGGCGCATGCGCTCGCCCAGGCCGGCGGCGAAGATCAGCGCCTTCATGCGGCCAGCTTCGCGAAGGCGGGCTTGAGCGTGCGCTCCAGCAGCTCGCGCAGCGGGTCGAGTGCGCGGTATTTCGGCACCACCGCATCGAGGTAGCCGAGGAAGCGCGGCGCATCCGCGAGGTAGCGTGGCTTGCCGTCGCGGTGGTGCAGGCGCGCGAAGATGCCGAGGATCTTCAGGTGCCGCTGCACCCCGCACCAGTCGGCATCGCGCAGGAACACGTCGAGCGCGGGCACCGGCAGGCCCGCATCCACGGCGCGTGCGTGGTAATCGCGCAGCCAGCCCTCCACGCGTGCCTCCGGCCAGCTCAGGAAGGCATCGCGCAGCAGGCTCGCGGGGTCGTAGCCGATCGGCCCCAGCACCAGGTCCTGGAAGTCCAGCACGGCCGGGCCGTCGGTGGCCGGCATCAGATTGCGCAGCATGTAATCGCGGTGCACCGGCACCCGCGCCTGCGTCAGCAGGTTGTCCATCAGCCGCCGCTGCGTCAGCTCCAGGCGCTCGGCATCGCCGCAGTCCAATTCGATGCCGAGGTGGCGGCGCACGAACCACTCCTCGAACAACCCGGCGTCGCGCTGCAGCAGCGCCTCGCCGAACACGGGGATATCGGCAGGCAGGGGGATCGACTGCAGCCGCACCAGCTGCGCGAGGGCGGCCGCCATGTGGACGTCGGCATTGCCGCCGTCGATCACCTGCGCCAGCGTGGGGCCGCCGAGGTCCTCCAGCAGCAGGAAGCCCGCATCCACGTCGCGCGCCAGCACCTGCGGCACCCGCACGCCGCCGGCCTGAAGCAGGTCGCGGATGCGCAGCCACGGTCGCACGTCCTCTTGGCCGGGCGGCGCGTCCATCACGATGCGCGAGGACGTGACGCCCAGCGTGCGCCAGTAGCTGCGGAAACCGGCATCGGTGGAGGCGCGTTCCAGCCCGGCACCGGGCTGCTGCAGGGCCGCGCGGGCCCAGGCCAGGCGCTGCGCGGCGCGGGCGTCGTGCGTTGCGGGGTCGCTCATGCGCAAAGGGTAAACTGCGGCCCGGTCTTTGCGCAGTCTTAGGAAGGCATCCGTGGCGAAATTGCAGCCCGTCCTGTTGTCCGGCGGTTCCGGTACGCGCCTGTGGCCGTTGTCGCGCGAGGCCTATCCCAAGCAGTTCCTGCCGCTGGCGGGCGACGCCACCATGCTGCAGGCCACCTGGCAGCGGGTCGCGGCGCTGGCCGATGCCGCGCCCATCGTGGTCGCCGGTGAGGACCACCGCTTCCTGGTCGCCGAGCAGCTGCGCCAGGTCGGCGCGCCGACCCCGGCGATCCGGCTCGAA
>CAYYAT010000263.1:0-665 GCA_964469595.1 uncultured Thermomonas sp. | reverse complement strand
CACGGGCCGCAACCCCGCGCCCGCGATCGCCGCCGCCGCGCTGCAGGCGAGGGCGGCAGGCGACGACCCGCTGCTGCTGGTGCTGCCCTCCGATCACGTGGTGCGCGACGTTGCCGCCTTCCGCGCGGCCGTGCGCGCGGCGATGCCGGCGGCGGAGGCGGGCAGGCTGGTGACGTTCGGGATCGTGCCCGCCGCGCCGGAAACCGGTTTCGGCTATATCCAGGCGGCCCCTGGCGAGGGCGTACGCCGGGTGCTGCGCTTCGTCGAGAAGCCCGATGCCGCCACCGCGCAAGCCTATCTCGACGCCGGCGGCTATTACTGGAACAGCGGCATGTTCCTGCTGCGTGCGTCGCGCTACCTGGACGAGCTGCAGCGCTTCCGTCCCGACATCCTCGCGGCCGTGCGCGCCGCGTTCGCCGTCGCCGCGCGCGATGGCGACTTCATCCGCCTGGACAAGACCGCGTTCGCGGCCTGCCCCTCCGATTCCATCGACTACGCGGTGATGGAAAAGACCGACGCGGCCGCCGTGCTGCCGGTGGACATCGGCTGGAACGACGTGGGGTCGTGGTCGGCGCTGTGGGAGGTGAGCGCGCAGGATGCCGACGGCAATGCCCACCACGGCGATGTGATCGCGATCGACAGCCGCAACAGCTATGCCTACGCGC
>CAYYAT010000262.1:0-2731 GCA_964469595.1 uncultured Thermomonas sp. | reverse complement strand
GCCAGCCAGCCGATGGCCGCGCCCAGCCGGCGCTGCAGCCACCACGGCAGGCGCGCGGCGGCCACCATCACGCCCACGCCCGCCCACTGCGGCCACAGGCGCGGCGAGAACGGGGGGCGGGGCGGCAGGCGTTCGGACATGCGGGGATTCTACCGGGCGCGCCGGCTTCGCTATCCTGTGCGGATGCGGGCCACCTTCACCGAACGCGTGCTGCGCGGCCTGTACTCGGCCGCGCTCTATCTGCTGCTGCCGATCACGCTGTATCACCTGATCTGGCGCGGCTTCCGCCAGCGCGCCTATTTCCAGCGCTGGGACGAGCGCTACGCCAGCTACACGCAACCGGGGCGGGCGGCGCCGGTGTGGCTGCATGCGGTGTCGGTGGGCGAGGTGAATGCCGCCGCGCCGCTGGTGGACCGCCTGCGCGCCGCGCATCCGAACCTGCGCCTGGTGGTCACCACCATCACCCCCACCGGCTCCGAGCGCGTGCGCGCGCTATGGGGCGATGCGGTCGCGCACGTCTATCTGCCGTATGACCTGCCGGGCGCGGTGGAGCGCTTCCTGCGTCATTTCCGCCCGGCACTGGCGCTGATCGTGGAAACCGAGCTGTGGCCGAACCTGCTGTTCGGCTGCCGCGCGCGCGGCATTCCCACCTGCATCCTCAACGCGCGGCTGTCGGCGCGTTCGCTGCGCGGCTACCGCCTGCTGGCGCCGCTGATCCGGCGCGCGCTGGCCGGCGTGCACCTGGTCGCGGCGCAGTCGCAGGAAGACGCGCGCCGGTTCGTCGCGCTGGGCGCGGACCCGGCACGGGTGCAGGCCACCGGCAACCTCAAGTTCGATCTGCCGCCGCCGCAGGTGGAGGCGTTCGTGGCCGAGTTCCGCGCCGCGCTGGGGCGAGCGCGGCCGGTGTGGATCGCCGCCAGCACCCACGAGGACGAGGAGGCGCCGGTGCTGGAAGCGCACGCACGGCTGCGCCAGCGCTATCCGGACGCGCTGCAGCTATGGGCGCCGCGGCATCCCGAGCGCTTCCGCGCGGTAGCGCAGCGCGCGCGCGAGGCCGGCTTCGCGGTGGCCCAGCGCAGCGCGCAGGCGTGGCCGCAGGCGGAAACCGAGGTGTTCGTGGTGGACACCCTGGGCGAGCTGCTGCGCTTCTACGCCTGCGCGCAGGTGGCGTTCGTCGGCGGCAGCCTGCAGGACATCGGCGGCCACAACCTGCTGGAGCCGGCGGCGACCGGGACCGCCATCCTCAGCGGCCCGCACCTGCACAACTTCGCCGACATCGCGCGCCGCCTGCGCGAGGCGCAGGCGATGCAGCTGGTGGCCGATGCGCCCGCGCTGGCGCAGGCGCTGGCCCGGCTGTTCGGGCATCCGGACGAATGCCGGGCGATGACGGAATCCGCCCGCCGCCTGCTGGAGGACGGCCGCGGTGCACTGGCGCGTACCCTGGCGCTGATCGCCCCGCTGCTGCCGGACTGAGCGGGACTGTCCCCTGCAACGCGAAGAGCGGGCAGTGCCCGCTCTTGCGTGGGATCGAGACGCCGGTTTCCGGCGGGCGCGCGGATCAGCGCCCGGCGATGCTCTTGTCGATCGGCTTGTCCGCGGTCAGCAGGCGGTTGATGTCCTCGAGGTCGGCCACGTCGAGGGTGCCGGCGGACTGCTCCAGCTGCAGGCGGCTGAGCAGGAAGCTGTACTTGGCCTGGGCATAGGCCTGCTGGGCGGCGAACAGGGTGCGCTGGTTGTTCAGCACGTCCAGCACGGTGCGGGTGCCCACTTCCAGGCCGACCTGGGACGCATCGTAGGCGCTCTGCGCCGACACCAGCGCCAGCCGCCGCGCCTCCACCTCGCTGATGCCCGCCATCACCGCCTGGTAGGCGCTGCGGGTGCTGCGCTCGATCGAGCGCTTGGTCTGCTCCAGCGCGTCGGCGGCGGCGTCGCGCTGGGCCAGCGCGCTGCGCACGTTCGATTGGGTGGCAAAGCCGGCGAAGATCGGGATGTTCAGGGTCAGGCCGACGCTGGTGGTGGCCTTGTTGGCGCCGATGAAGGCGGGGTCGTACAGGCCCGGGATCGCCTTGCCGTAGGACGCCTGCAGGCCGAGCGTGGGTAGGTGCCCGGCGCGCGCCACGCCGACGCTGGCCTCGGCGGCGTCGAGGCTGGCCTGCTGCGCCTTCAGCCCGGGGTTGTTGGCCAGCGCCTCGGCCACCCAGCCATCCGCGTCCCTTTCGGCCGGCAGCGCCGGCTTGAAGTCGTCCGGCAGGCCCTTGAGGTTGCCGGTCGGGGCGTTGGTGATCTCCAGCAGTGCCTGGTAGGCATCCTGCGCGGCGTTGCGCGCCAGCAGGGTGTTGGCGCGCGCGGCGTCGTACTGGGCGCGCGCCTCGTACACGTCGGTCACCGGGGCCAGGCCGACCTCGAGGCGCTTGCTGGCGAAGTCGAACTGCTTCTTCAGCGCGGTCTCGGCGGCCTCGGCCGCGGCCAGCGTCTCCAACTGCACCAGCACGTTGAAGTAGGCCGCGGCGGTACGGGTGATCAGGCCCTGGCCCGCGGCCTCGAGGCTGAAGCCGCCGGCGCGGTCCTGCGCCTTGGCGCCCTGCAGCGACTTGTAGCTGCCGAAGTCGAACAACGACTGCTTGAGGTTGACGCCCCAGGAGCCGGTGCGCACCGCGCCCATGCCATCGTCGTAGCGGTTGCTGCCGATGCTGCCGCCGCGCGAGGACAGCAGTTTCCTGGACGAGTGCAT
>CAYYAT010000261.1:0-2738 GCA_964469595.1 uncultured Thermomonas sp. | reverse complement strand
CGCGCTGCCGCAAGGCGAACGGCACCGCCTTCCTGGCCGCGGTGACGGTGGAGCCGGCCACGTTCACCGTCAGCGATCCGCACGCGCGGCTGGCCAGCTACGAATCCTCGCCGGGCGTGTTCCGCAAGTTCTGCGGCCACTGCGGCTCGCCGTTGTTCAGCCACCGCCCCGGCCCGCCGGAGGTGATCCGCCTGCGCCCGGGCACGCTGGACAGCGCATTCGCCGGCCCGGTCACCGCCCACATCTTCCACCGCGACCGCGCCGCCTGGCTGGACGGCGCCGAACACGCACCGACCTACGACGAGCGGCCTTAGGGTTGGCGTGCCCGCACGGCGCGATGGGCATCAGGCCAGCGGTCAAATGGGATTGCCCACGCTCAACTTTAATCGGGAGGACACCATGGACATGCGCAAGACGATGGCGACCCACGCGGCTGCGCTGGCGGTGGCGGGGCTGGTCGTGGGCTGCGCCGCGACGCCGGTGGCGGCGGACAGGCCGCTGACCAACGACGGCTCGCCGCAGGACCGCGCGGTGGCGTTCGCCTGCAGCAACGGGCCGGACCTGTCGGTGCGGTTCTTCCCGGCGCAGGGCGTGGCGGTGCTGGTGCGCGGCGGGCAGACCACCGAGCTGCAGCAGGCGCCCAGCGGCTCCGGCTTCGTCTATGCCAACCGCACCACCACCCTCCGCGGCAAGGGCGACGACCTCACCGTGGAGATCGGGCGGATGGCGCCGCTGCTGTGCAAGGCCAAGCCCTGACGGACTCGCCCTGACCGCCGCGGGCGCCCACGGTCACAGGCCGAGGTTGTTGCCCTCGAGCACGCGTTCGGCGCGGTAGCTGGAGCGCACCAGCGCGCCGGCCACGGCCTCGCGGAAGCCCTTGGTCAGCGCCAGCTCGCGGTAGCCGCGGAACTCCTCGGGGGTGACGAAGCGCTGCACCGGCAGGTGGTGCTTGCTGGGGCGCATGTACTGGCCCATGGTGACGATGTCCACGTTGGCCGCGCGCATGTCGTCCAGCGCCTGCGCGATCTCCGCGTCGGTCTCGCCCAGGCCCAGCATCAGGCTGGTCTTGGTGAGGGTGTCGGGCGCGAGGCGCTTGGCGAAGGCCAGCACGTCCAGGGTCTGCCGGTAGCCTGCGCGCGGGTCGCGCACCGCGTGGGTGAGCCGTTCCACCGTTTCGAGATTCTGCGCGAATACCGCCAGCCCCGCGTCCAGCACGGTGGCCACGTGCGCCTCGACGCCGGAGAAATCTGGCGTCAGCGCCTCCACCGCGGTGTCCGGGCAGCGCGCGTGGATGGCGCGGATGCAGGCGGCGTAGTGGCCGGCCCCGCCGTCGGGCAGGTCATCGCGATCGACCGAAGTCAGCACCACGTACTTCAGGCCCATCAGCGCCACCGCGTCGGCCACGTGCGCGGGTTCCTCGGGGTCCAGCCAGCCGCGCGGGTTGCCGGTGGCCACCGCGCAGAACTTGCAGGCGCGGGTGCACACCGCGCCCATCACCATCAGGGTGGCGGTGCCGTTGCTCCAGCATTCGGCGATGTTCGGGCAGCGCGATTCGGCGCACACGGTGTTGAGTTTGTGGGTGCGCACGATGTCGTGCACCGACTCGTAGGCGGCGCCGCTGGGCAGCTTGATCCGCAGCCACGGCGGCTTGCGGTCCACGTCGGGGATGCTGCTGTTGGCATTCGGCTTGATCCCGCTCTTGATCGCGCGGGTGCCCTGCGGGCTGATGTACTTGCTGCCGTCGGGGACGTGCGGTTGGCTGGACATGGGGGTTCCAGTGGCGGCGCCGGTCAGCGCCAGCGGTTGATTGTATCGCGCAGCTCGCGCGCGGCCTGCGCGGCGGCCTCGGCATAGCCCTCGCCGGAGGCGGCGTACAGGATCCCGCGCGAGGAATTGATCATCAGCCCGCTGCCGTCGGCGGTCTTGCCGTTGCGCACCACGGCCTCGACGTCGCCGCCCTGCGCGCCCACGCCGGGGATCAGCAGCGGCATGTCGCCGACGATCGCGCGGATCTCCGCCAGTTCGCGCGGGTAGGTGGCGCCCACCACCAGCGCGCAGTTGCCGTCGGCGTTCCAGTCGCCGGCGATGGTGCGCGCGATGCGCCGGTACAGCGGCTCGCCGTCCACCGGCAGTTCCTGGAAGTCGCGCGCGCCGGGGTTGGAGGTGTGGCAGAGGAAGATGCAGCCGCGGTCGTTGTACTGCAGGAACGGCTGCGCGGAGTCGCGGCCCATGTACGGGTTCAGGGTCACCGCGTCGGCGCCGTAGCGCTCGAACGCCTCGCAGGCGTACTGCTGCGCGGTGCTGCCGATATCGCCGCGCTTGGCGTCGAGGATCACCGGGATCTCCGGGTGTTCGGCGTTGATGTGCGCGATCAGGCGCTGCAGCTGGGCTTCGCCGCCGTTGTGGGCGGCGAAGTAGGCGATCTGCGGCTTGAACGCGCAGGCGAACTCGGCGGTGGCATCCGCGATGTCGCGGCAGAAGGAGAACAGCGCATCCGGGTCGTCCACGAAGCGGTCCGGGAATCGCGCCGGATCCGGGTCCAGGCCGACGCAGAGCAGGGTGTCGGCCTCGTGCCAGCGGGCGTGCAGTTTGTCGATGAAGCCCATGGTGCCCTCCTGTCGATGCCAGGACGCCCACGTTGCCGTGGGCGTCCGGTGTCACTTCAGCGCCTTGAAGCGCAGCCGGTGCGGGCCGGCGTTGTCGCCGAGGCGGCGCTTCTTGTCTTCCTCGTACTCGCG
>CAYYAT010000260.1:0-2839 GCA_964469595.1 uncultured Thermomonas sp. | reverse complement strand
CAGCGGCAACGCCTTCGGCGATGCCGGCGCGCGGGTGGTGATCGAGGAGTTCCTGCAGGGCGAGGAAGCCAGCTTCATCTGCATGGTGGATGGCCGCCACGCGCTGGCGATGGCCACCAGCCAGGACCACAAGCGCGTGGGCGATGGCGACACCGGCCCCAACACCGGCGGCATGGGCGCCTATTCGCCGGCGCCGGTGGTGACGCCCGAAGTCCACGCCCGCATCATGCGCGAGGTGGTCGAGCCCACCGTGCGCGGCATGGCCGCCGACGGCGTGCCGTTCACCGGCTTCCTGTATGCCGGCCTGATGATCGACGCCAGCGGTGCGCCGAAGGTGATCGAGTTCAACGTGCGCTTCGGCGACCCCGAGACCCAGCCGGTGCTGCTGCGCCTGCAGTCCGATCTGGTCGAACTCATCGAGGCCGCCATCGACGGCAGGCTCGACGGCGTGGACGCGCAGTGGGACGCGCGACCCGCGCTGGGCGTGGTGATGGCCTCCCGCCCCTACCCGGACGCGCCCGTCACCGGCGAGATCATTTCCGGCCTCGATGCCGCGCCTGCCGCCGCCAAGGTCTTCCACGCCGGCACCGCCCTGGACCCCGACGGTCGCGTCCTCACCGCCGGCGGCCGCGTGCTGTGCGTCACCGCGCTGGGCGAGAGCGTGGCGGCCGCGCAGCGCGCCGCCTACGCGGGCGTCGCGGCGGTGTCGTGGGCCAGCGAGTTCCACCGCACCGACATCGGCCATCGCGCCATCGCGCGCGCGTCCGCGTAAACGCCGCGCACGCCGGGCGCGCGACGTCTGGCGTCAGCGCCCCGGCGGCAGCGCGTCCAGCGCGCGCAGGATCTCATCGGCCAGCAGCGGCTGCGCCTGCGCCGTGGGGTGCAGGTTGTCGGCCTGGAACCAGCGGCGTTCGGTGCCCAGCGGGGCGAGGAAATGCGGCACCAGCCCGGTGTGCAGGCGCTGGCTGATCAGCACGTAGCTGCGCTGGAACTCGCGCGCATACGGGCCGAAGTTGGGCGGCAGCTGCAGCCCCACCAGCAGCACGCGGGCGCCGGCGGCGCGGCTGCGGCCGATCATCCAGCCGAGGTTGGCGCCCATCTGGTCCAGCGGCAGGCCGCGCAGGCCGTCGTTGGCGCCCAGCTCGAGGATCACGATGTCGGGCCGGGTGCGCGCCAGCTCGGCGTCGATCCGGCTGCGCCCGCCCGCCGTCGTCTCTCCGGACACACTGGCGTTGCGGAAGGTATACCGACTGGATTTGGCATCCGCCAGCGCCACCCAGCCCTGCTCCGGGCGCAGTCCGTAGGCGGCCGAAAGTGAATCGCCCATCACCAGGACCACCTGCTCACGTGCCTGTGCCGGGAATGCGACTAGCATCGCCAGCATGAACCCCACGCCCAGCCACCACGCCCGCACCACCGCCATCGCTTCGTCTCCCAGCCTGGATACCGGCAACGCTAGCACGCCCGGCCGCGGCAGCCTGCGCGCGCGCGGCGTCGGCAAGACGGTGGCGCTGCCGGATGGCGCGCTGACCATCCTCGATGGCATCAGCCTCGACATCGCGCCCGGCGAGCGGGTCGCCATCGTCGGCGAATCCGGCTCCGGCAAGACCACCCTGCTGTCGCTGCTGGCCGGGCTGGACCTGCCCAGCCGCGGCGAGGTGTGGCTGGACGGCGAGCCCATCCACGCCAGCGACGAGGACGCGCGCGCCGCGCTGCGCGCGCGGGCGGTCGGCTTCGTGTTCCAGAACTTCCAGCTGATGCCGGCGATGAGCGCGCTGGACAACGTGGCGCTGCCGCTGGAGCTGCGCGGCGAGGCTGGCACCGCGGCCGCGCGCGCGCTGCTGGAGCAGGTCGGCCTGGGCCAGCGCCTGCACCACCTGCCGCGCCAGCTGTCCGGCGGCGAGCAGCAGCGCGTGGCCATCGCACGCGCCTTCGCCACCCGGCCGCGCATCCTGTTCGCGGATGAACCCACCGGCAACCTGGACCGCAAGACGGGGCTGGCCATCGAGGACCTGCTGTTCGGCATGGACGACGCGCGCGCCACCACGGTGGTGGTGGTGACCCACGACGAACGCCTGGCCGCGCGCTGCGACCGCCAGCTGCGGCTGGACGCCGGGCGGCTGCTGCCGTGAGCCGGCTGGCGCGGTTGGCCGCGCGCCAGGCCTGGGCGGGCTGGCGCAATGGCGAATTCGGGGTGCTGCTGGCGGCGCTGTTCGTGGCGGTGCTGGCACTCGCCGGGGTGGGCAGTCTTGCGCAGCGCACCACCGACGCGCTCGCCACCCAGAGCCGGCGGCTGGTCGGCGGCGACGCCGCCTTCAGCAGCGACGACCGCGCGCTGGACGCCGCCCTGCGCGACGCCCGCCGGCTGGGCCTGCGCAGCTACCGCAGCGTGGAGCTGGCCAGCATGGTGGGCACGCACGGCGGGGTGCCGGAGCTGGGCACGCTGAAGGCGCTCTCCAGCGATCCGCCGCTGCTCGGGCCGTACACGGTGCGCACGCCAGACGGCGTGCGGCGGCTGCCGCGTCCGGCACCGGGAACGCTGTGGCTGAGTGCCAGCGGCGCGGCCCGCCTGGGCGCCGCGCCAGGCGCGATCGTCGAGGTCGGCGGCCGGCCGCTGCGGCTGGCCGGCATCGTGGTGGAAGAACCGGACCGGCCGCTCAACGGCGTCGAACTGGGACCGCGGGCGATCGTGCCGCTGGCCGAGGTGGAGGCCGGCGGCCTGCTCGGTCCCGGCGCGCGCGCCTCGTGGCGGGTGGCGGTGGCCGGGCCGCCGGCGGCCGTCAACGCCTGGGTGAAGGCGCGGGAAGCCGCGCGCGGTCCCGGCGACCGGGTCGAGACC
>CAYYAT010000259.1:912-2846 GCA_964469595.1 uncultured Thermomonas sp. | reverse complement strand
ACGGCCAGGCGCCCGGCCAGGACGCCCTGCTGACGCCGGCCGCGCGGGCCTTCCTGGCCGACCTGCACCGCCGCTTCGAGGGCGAGCGTCAGGCCCGGCTGGCCGCCCGCCGCGCGCGCCAGCAGGCCTTCGATGCCGGCGCGCTGCCGGACTTCCGCGCCGACACCGCCGCGCTGCGTGCCGCCGACTGGAGGGTGGCCCCGGCCCCGGCCGCGCTGCGCGATCGCCGGGTGGAGATCACCGGACCGGTGGACCCGAAGATGGTGATCAATGCGCTGAACTCCGGTGCCAGCTGCTACATGGCCGATTTCGAGGATGCGACTTCCCCGACCTGGGCCAACCTCGTCATCGGACAGCTGGCGCTGCACGCGGCAGTGGATGGCACGCTCACCCACGAGGCCGGCGGCAAGCGCTACGCGCTGCGGCCGCAGGCCGAGCAGGCGGTGCTGATCGTGCGCCCGCGCGGCTGGCACCTGGACGAGAAGCATGTCCGTGTGGATGGCGCGCGCCTGGCGGGGGCGCTGTTCGACGCCGGGCTGTTCTGCTTCCACAACGCGCAGGCGCTGGCCGCGCGCGACCGCGGGCCCTATTTGTACCTGCCCAAGCTGGAATCGATGGAGGAAGCGGCGCTGTGGGAGGCGGTGCTTGCCCACATCGAAGACCGGCTTGTGCTTCCGCGCGGGCAGATCAAGGTCACCGTGCTGATCGAGACGCTGCCGGCCGCATTCGAGATGGACGAGATCCTGCATGCGTTGAAAGGCCGCGTCGTCGGCCTCAACTGCGGGCGCTGGGACTACATCTTCTCCTACATCAAGACCCTGCGCCGGCACCGCGACCGGGTGCTGCCCGAGCGCGGCCAGGTGACGATGATCCAGCCGTTTCTGCGCGCGTACTCGGAGCTGCTGATCCAGACCTGCCACCGCCGCGGCGCACACGCGATGGGCGGGATGGCCGCGCAGATCCCGATCGCGCACGATCCGCAGGCGAACGCGGAGGCGCTGGCGCGGGTGCGCGCCGACAAGTTGCGCGAGGTGACCGCTGGCCACGACGGCACCTGGGTCGCGCACCCCGCGCTGATCCCCGTCGCGCGCGAGGTGTTCGATGCGCGCATGCGCGGGCCGAACCAGCTGCATCTGCTGCGCGAGGACGTACACGTCGAGGCCGCCGATTTGCTGCAGCCTTGCCGCGGCACCATCACCCGCGTCGGCTTCGAGAACAACGTCGAGGTGTGCGTGCGCTACCTCGCCGCCTGGCTGGACGGCAGCGGCTGCGTGCCGATCCACCATCTGATGGAGGATGCGGCCACCGCCGAGATCGCCCGCGCCCAGCTCTGGCAGTGGCTGCACTTTCCCGATATTCCCGCCGGCCAAGGGCCGTCGGGGGCCGACGCCGGCGGCGCGCCGCTGGCGCTGGACGACGGCAGCCCGGTCGATTTCGCCCTGTTCGAGCGCGCCCTGATCACCCTGCCCAGCCGCCTGCACGCGCAGCCGGGGCTGCCCGGCGCCAGCCGCGTCGCCGAGGCGATCGGCCTGCTCGACCGCCTTACCCATGCCGAGGAACTCGCCCCGTTCCTGACCCTGCCGGCCTACGAACGGCTGGATTGAACCCCCGTGCCCGCTCGCCGCGCGCGAGGGACGAAACCATCACCGCATGCACCCGAGGACACCATCATGAAGCACACCCTGCCGACCGCCGAGCAACTGAAGCTGGACTGGGCCAACAACCCGCGCTGGGCCGGCATCACCCGCACCTATTCCGCCGAGGACGTGGTGCGCCTGCGCGGCACCGTGCACGTGGAGCACTCGCTGGCGCGGCTGGGCGCGGAGAAGCTGTGGAAGTCGCTGCACACCGAGGACTTCGTCAACGCTCTCGGCGCGCTTACCGGCAACCAGGCCATGCAGCAGGTCAAGGCCGGCCTGAAGGCGATCTATCTG
>CAYYAT010000259.1:0-841 GCA_964469595.1 uncultured Thermomonas sp. | reverse complement strand
CTCGCGGGCGAGATGTACCCCGACCAGTCGCTGTACCCGGCCAACTCGGTGCCGGCGGTGGTCAAGCGCATCAACAACACCCTGCTGCGCGCCGACCAGCTGCACCACGCCGAAGGGGATGATTCGATCGACTTCCTGCAGCCGATCGTGGCCGATGCCGAGGCCGGCTTCGGCGGGGTGCTCAACGCCTATGAACTGATGAAGGCGATGATCGAGGCCGGCGCCGCCGGCGTGCACTTCGAGGACCAGCTGGCCAGCGTGAAGAAGTGCGGGCACATGGGCGGCAAGGTGCTGGTGCCGACCCGCGAGGCGGTCGAGAAACTGACCGCCGCACGCCTGGCAAGCGACGTGATGGGCGTGCCGACCCTGATCGTCGCCCGCACCGATGCCGAGGCCGCCGACCTGCTGACCTCGGACGTGGACACCAACGACCGCCCGTTCTGCACCGGGGAGCGCACCGCGGAGGGCTTCTTCAAGACCCGCAAGGGCCTGGAGCAGGCGGTCAGCCGCGGCCTGGCCTACGCGCCGTATGCCGACCTGGTGTGGTGCGAAACCGGCAAGCCCGATCTCGAGTTCGCCCGCCGCTTCGCCGAGGCCATCCACGCGAAGTACCCCGGCAAGCTGCTGGCCTACAACTGCTCGCCCTCGTTCAACTGGAAGAAGCATCTGGACGATACGACCATCGCGAAGTTCCAGCGTGAGCTCGGCGCGATGGGCTACAAGTTCCAGTTCATCACCCTGGCTGGGTTCCATGCGCTCAACTACGGCATGTTCGAGCTGGCGCACGGCTATGCGCGGCGGCAGATGAGCGCGTTCGTGGAGCTGCAGGAGAAGGAGTTCG
>CAYYAT010000258.1:0-2852 GCA_964469595.1 uncultured Thermomonas sp. | reverse complement strand
CGTGCGTGGCGCAGCGCGCGCAGCTGCGCGATCCGCGCCTCGCGCTGTTCCGGGGTGGCGTCCGCCGGCAGCGGCGTAAGCCCGAAGCGGCGCTCGCCGCGGCTCACAGGTCGGCCCCGATGTTCAGGTGCAGGGTGAACGGCGAGTCGGGCGACTTCAGCCCGCGCGCGATGTCGATCCGCACCGGCCCCACCGGCGAGCGCCAGCGCAGGCCGATGCCGACGCCGGTGTGCAGGTCCGGAGTGCGCCCGGCGAACGCGCTGCCGCTGTCCACGAACACCGCCGCGCCCCACGGACCCTTGAAGTAGCGCTCATATTCCAGGCTGGCGGTGACCACGTTCGGCGCGCCGGTGAAGTAGTCGCCGCCGGTGGTGACGATGCGCGGGCCGATCTCGTGCCAGCCGTAGCCGCGCACGCTGCGGTCGCCGCCGGCATAGAAGCGCAGGCTGGGCGGCAGGTCGAGCACGTCGCGGGTGAAGGTGTGGCCCAGCTCGCCGCGCACGATCAGGCGGCTGTCCGCATCCAGCCCGTGGAACCACTGCGCGCGCGCGTGCAGCTGGGTGAAGGTGGCATTGCCGTCGGCGCCGCCGCTGCCGCCGCGCAGGGTGAGGGTGAGGCCCCCGCCGCGGCGCGGGGCCAGGCGGTCGTCCACCGCGATGTACTCGCCGCGCAGTTCCGGGAACACGAAGCTGGCGAACTGGAAGCTGGGCGTGGGCTTGGTCAGCACGGAGTACGCCCAGCGTTCGCGCAGCACGTGCAGGGTGGCCGACAGCTCCAGGTGCCGGCTGTACTGCCCGGTGCGCCCGGCGACCAGCTCCAGCCGGCGGCTGTTGACGTAGGCGGTCTGCTCGTCGGCGGCCTGCAGGCTGGCGGTGTACCAGCCGTCCAGCCAGGCGAAGGCCGGGATGCGGTACTGCACGGTCGCGGTCTTGCGCTTCTGCGCCCAGTCGATCTGCGCCAGCGCCTTGTGCCCGCGGCGGTTGAGGTAGCGGCGCTCGATGCCGAGGCTGACGCCGGTGCCACTGAGCGTGCCGTAGCTGAGGCCGGCGCTGTAGAGGCTGCGCCTGGCCGGAGTCAGCTGCACCTGTACCGGCACCTGGCCGTCGCTGGCGGCGGCCGGGTCGGCCTGCACGTCCACCAGCCCGAAGTAGTCCAGCGCCTGCAGCGACTGCCGCAGGCGCTCCACCTGCGCCTCGTCGTAGGGCGCGCCCGGCGTCCACGGCACCAGCTTGTCCAGCAGGCGCGGCCAGACCACCGCCTCCGGCTGCTGGGTGAACTGCGCCGGCCCGAACGCGGCGCGGCTGCCGCTGTCCCAGCGCAGCGCGATGTCGGCCGCGTGTTCGGCGCGGGTGACCTCCACCCGGTGCTGCAGCAGCTTCGCCTCGAAATACCCGTGGCGCACCAGCGCGCCAGCCACCTGCGCCTTGCTGGCTTCGTAGCGCGTGTGGTCCAGCACCTGCCCCGGGCGCGGCTGGAACGCCTGCAGCGCGTCCGCCACGGTGGGGTCCGCCCCCCCGGGGCCGTCCACCCCGACAGCGAAGCCGCGCACCCGCACCGGCAAGCCGGGCACGATGCGCAGGGTGACGGTGATCGCGCGCCCCGGCGCGGCGGCCTCGGCCGCATCAGCGTCCGCAGCGTCCGCGGCATCGCTTTCCGCCGCGTCCGCCGCTGCGCCGGTCTCGCCCGCCGCCGGCGCCGGGCGGTCGCTGCGCAGCACCTCCACCGTCGGTGCGTAGTAGCCGAACGGCTCCAGCGCGCGCCGCGCCTCGTCGTCGGCCACCCGCAGCAGATAGGCCAGGCGGCGCGCGCGCAGGTCCTTGCCCAGTTCGTCGTTGAGCGACAGTGCGCTGCGCACGTTGTCGCGCAGCGCCGCGTCCTTGAGGCCCTCGATCTCGATCCGCTCCACCTTCACCGCCCACGCCGGAGCGGCGGCGCACAGGCAGGCGAGCAGCAGCGGCAGGCGCAGGGAGCGGATCGGCATCGGCGCAGGATACCGGCGCGGCGTCAACGCGGGATTAAGCCCACCGCGGCGCGGCCCTCACGCCGACAGATGCTCGATCGCCGCCACACTGCCCAAGCGGTCGGCCAGCCGCTTCAGCAGGGCCAGGCGGTTGCCGCGCACGGCCGGGTCGTCGGCGTTGACCATCACCGCGTCGAAGAACGCGTCCACCTGCGGGCGCAGCCGCGCCAGGTGCGACAGCACGTCCACGTAGTCGCCGCGTGCCAGCGCCGGACCGGTTTCCGCGTAGGCCGCTTCCACCGCCTCCGCCAGCGCGCGCTCGGCCGGTTCGGACAGCAGCGCCGCATCCTCCATCGCCGGGATCGCGATATCGGCCTTCTTCAGGATATTGCCGATGCGCTTGTTGGCCGCGGCCAGCGCGGCGGCTTCCGGCAGCTGCGCGAACACGCCGATGGCGTCGAGGCGGCGGTCGAGGTCGTACAGCGAGGCGGGCTTGAGTTCCGCGACGGCGTTGAAGTGGGTCGCCGGCACGTTCTTGTCGGCGTAGTAGCCGCGCAGGCGGTCGAGGATGAAGTCGTAGAGCTCGTCCAATTCCGCCAGGCTAATCGAGTGGCTAGTGAAATGATGCGATGGTGTGTCGACGCCCATTGCACGCGCACTTTCCGCAGCATCGTGCATTTGCCGAAGTACAACATCGGCCATGGCCTGTTTTACAGCCTCGAATGCGCGATAAATCAGCGCCTTCAGGTCGAGATCGAAGGCGCTCTCGATGAGCGTCCGCGCCAGCCCCAGCGCATTGCGCCGCAGCGCGAACGGGTCCTTGTTGCCGGTCGGCTTCAGGCCCGCGGCGAAGCCGCCAGCCAGCGTGTCCAGGCGCTCGGCGATGGCCAGC
>CAYYAT010000257.1:0-2911 GCA_964469595.1 uncultured Thermomonas sp. | reverse complement strand
CAGGGTGTTGCGGTAGGCCAGCTGCGAGATGCGGCGGCGCGCCGAGAAGCTGAAGATGTTGGTGTAGAACAGTTCGCGATCGCCGGCATTGGGTTCGAACACCAGCTGGTCGATCCCCGGGTACTGCTGCGGATAGCGCGCCAGCCCCACCTGCATCCGCGACTGCAGCATGGTGCGCAGGGTCTGCGAGAGCACGCCGGGCAGCCCGCCCTGGGCGATCCGGCGGTCGCTGAAGCGGTGGGCCTGCGCGTCCTCGCTGGCATCCGTGCCCGGATTGAATGGCACCAGCGGATTGATCCCCAGCATCAGGTCGATGCCGCGGTCGAGCACCATCGAGGCATGCATGGTGCGGCGCAGGGCGCCGTCCACCACGTGGCGCACGCGGCCGCGGCGGTCGCGCAGTGCCACCGGCGGGTACAGGCCGGGCAGCGCGGCGCTGGCCTGCACCGCGCGCGAGATCGGCACATCGTCCCATCCGGCGGCGCCGAAGCGCACGGTCTCGCCGCTGTCCAGGTCCACCCCGATCACGTACAGCGGACGCCCGAGCGTGCGGAAATCGTTGCTGCGGCCATGGCGGGTGAACACCTCGCGCAGGAAGCGCTCCACCGCGTCGTTGTCGAACAGCCCGGTCGGTACCAGGCTGCCGGCGCGCGTGATCAGGTCGGACCAGCGCGAATCGGTGCGCCCGGACCAGGCATCGCGCAGCAGGCGCGCGGTGAGCCGCGGCAGCGAGGCGGCGCGCGCCAGGTATTCGCCCAGCGCCGGGCGCAGGAAGGTTTCCGGGCGGAAGCGCACGTCCGGATCGTCGCCGGTGATGAAGATCCGGCACAGGGTGGCAGTGTCCATGCCGTTGGCCAGGCCGGCGGCGAAGAACGCGCCCGAGCTGACCCCGACGTAGCTGTCCAGGCGGGTGAGGTCGAGGCCTTCGCAGGCTTCGTCCAGCGCACGCAGCGCGCCCAGTTCGTACATCGCACCGACCGGACCGCCGCCGGCGATCGCCAGCCCGATGCGGGGCGGCTGGTGGACGGGGCGCGGGGCGTGGGCGGCGTGCAGGGACAGCATGCAGGGGGCAATCGACGGCGGAGGCCGGGCAGGGGTGAGTGTATACCGTTGCGTATGGACTGTTGCGCCGGGCGCGCGGACCGACCGACACTGGCGCCATGTCCTCCCGTTCCGATCTGCAGGCGCGGCTGCAACGGCGCCTGCGGCTGCACCAGCGCCTGTACGACCCCGCCTGCGAGCCGCGCAACCGCCTGCCGTGGCTGCCGCGCCTGCAGCGCTGGCAGGCGCAGCGGCTGGAGCGGAGCTTCGCGGCCTTCCTGCGCGATCCCGCCCAGCGCCCGGCGGCACGGTTCTTTCTCACCGACGTGTACGGCGACCGCGATTTCCGCCAGCGCGATGCCGACCTTGCGCGGGTGCTGCCGATGATGCAGCGGCTGCTGCCCGAGCCCTTGCTGCAGACGTTGGCGGATGCGATCGCGCTGGCGGCGCTCAGCCATGCCTTCGACCTGCGCATGGCGCAGGCGCTGGACGCCCTGGTGCCGTCCGGGCACGGGCTGGACGTGGACCTGTACGCGCAGGCCTATCGCCGGGTCGGGCATCCGCGCCTGCGGGCGCGCCAGATCGCACTGATCGCGGAGGTCGGCGGCGGCCTGGCCGCGGCGCTGCGGATGCCGGGCGTGGGGCGCCTGCTGCGCCTGTCGCGGCTGCCGGCGCGCGCGGCCGGGGTGGGCGAGCTGCAATCGTTCCTGGAACGCGGGTTCGATGCGTTCGCCGCGCTGGGCGATCCGCAGGTCTTCCTGGAGCGTATCCGGCAGTCGGAAATCCGGGTGATGCAGCGCCTGTTCGCGGGCGACCCGGCGCCGTTCGCGCCGGCCTGACGGCCGCTGCGGAAGCCGGTTCGGGCCGGTGATCCGCGGTGGGTTCAGCGCGCCCCGAATACCAGCAGCGCCCACAGCGCCGCGGCCAGCAGCAGGGCCGCGACCAGCAGCCAAGGCACGCGCTGGCTCCAGTGTGCAGGCGCGGCTGGCGCAGCATCCGCCGACGGCGTGGGGAGTGGGCCGGCCGCCGCCGGCGCCGATGGGGGCGGGCCTTCCAGCACAAAGCGATGGCGGCCACCGAACACCAGCTGGTCGCCCGCCTGCAGCACCGCCTGCCGCACCGGCATCCCGTTCAGCAGCACCTCGGCCGCGGTCTGGTGCAGCAGCGGCAGGCCGTCCACCAGCTCCAGTACGGCGTGCTCGGGAGCGATGCCGTGGCCGTCGATGCGCAGGTCGGCGCGCGCGCTGCTGCCGATCCGGCGCGGTTTTTCCAGGCTCAGGCTGCGGCCGTGGTGGTCGCCGCCGATCCCGCGCAGTACCAGGCGCAGCGATCCCTCGCCCGGGCGCGCCGGGGTGGGCGGCAGCGGTTGCTCGGCGCGGGTGCCGAACAGCAGCAGCTCCTGGCCCTCGACGTGGATGCTGTCGCCGGGGCGCAGCATGGCCAGCTGCTGCACCGGGCGGCCGTTGACATGGATGCCGCGCGTGCCCGGTGCCAGCGTCATCCAGATGCCGCGTCGGTCATGGCAGAGCTGCAGCAGCCACGGCCCGTCGCTGGCCACCGGGGCCAGCCCGGTCCCCTGGCGTGCGAGCGCATGCACGCCGGTGTCCAGCGGCAGGTCGGGGCGGGAGTCGTCGCAGAAGCGCAGGCGCAAGGCAGTCATCGCCGCGCAATCTAGCATGCAGGTGCGCGGTTTCCGCCGACCTGGCGGGGATCGCGCGGCCGGTTGTCGCGGCGCATGGGCTGCCGGCAGAATGCGGCATCGCCATCGTCCGCCGAGTCGCCATGTCCCGCATCGATATCCGCCATGCCCACCCGCTGTCCAGGGCCCAGGCCCGCAAGGCGGTGGAAGAGGTGGCGCGCAAGCTGCAGG
>CAYYAT010000256.1:0-2923 GCA_964469595.1 uncultured Thermomonas sp. | reverse complement strand
CCGACGCCTGCTTTCCGGCCGGACCCCGCCCGCTGGCGCCGCCCGCTTCCCCACGGAGCTCCCGCATGACCCCCGAAATGGCCCTCTCGCAGATTTCCCAAGGCCTGCAGCTGGCGCTGCTGCTGGGCGCGCCGCTGCTGCTGGCGGTACTCGGCACCGGCGTGGTGGTCGGCATCCTGCAGGCCGCCACCTCCATCAACGAGCCCACCGTGGCCTTCGTGTGCAAGGTCGGCGCGCTGGTCGCCACCCTGGCGCTGACCGGGCATTTCCTGCTGGGCCGGCTGGTCTCGTTCACCACCGAGCTGTTCCAGCAGATCCCGCACCTGATCGGCTGAACGCGGCCGTGGATACCGTCACCCTGACCACCGCCGACGGGTTGAACCTGTTCGGGATGCTGGCGACGGTCCTTTGGCACTCCATCCGGATCGGCGCCGCCATGCAGGTGCGGCCGGCGATCGGCGGCATGGTATCGCCGCGGCGCGCGCGCATGCTGTTCACCCTGGTACTGGCGGCCGCCCTGTCGGGGATGTTGCCGGCCCCGCCGCCGGCCGCGGTGGATGCCGCCACCGCCCTCAACGTGCTGCGCGAATTCGCCATCGGCCTGTCCATCGGGCTGCTGATCAAGCTGGCGTTCGAGGCCGGGATGCTGGCCGGGCAGTTCGCCTCGCAGGGCATGGCGCTGTCGTTCGCCACCATGGCCGACCCCGCCAACCAGACCCAGGTGCCGGTGCTGTCCACCTGGTTCTACCTGATCTTCGGGCTGGTGTTCTTCAGCCTGAATGCGCACGTGGCGCTGATCCAGCTGCTGGCCGACAGCTACCGCGCGCAGCCGATCGGCAAGCCGCTGGCGGACCTGTCGCATTTCCTGTCGGTGCTGCCGGCATTCTTCCCGGCGGTGCTGCGCGCCGCGGTGCTGATGTCGCTGCCGGTGACGGTGGCAATGCTGGCGGTGAACACGGTGATGGGCGTGCTGTCGCGCGCGGCGCCGCAGTTCAACCCGATCCAGATCGGCATGCCGGTGGCCCTGCTGGTGGGCCTGGCCCTGCTGGTGGTGTTGGCACGCGAGTTGCTTGATCCAGTGCAGGCGTTGTTCGGGCAGGCATTCGAGGCCGCCCGCGCCGTCACGGATTGAGACGATGAGCGAAGCCGCCGATCGCGAAGACCGCACAGAAGCCCCGACAAGCAAACGCCTGGAAGATGCCCGCAAGCGCGGCGACGTGCCGCGCTCGCGCGAGCTGGCCAACGTGGCGGTGCTGGGCGCCTCGGTGGTCTCGTTGCTGGTGATGGGGCCGGGCGTGGCGCGTGCCTCGCTCGGCTGGATGCACGACGCGCTGGCGTTCGACCCCTCGCTGGTCGGGCACCAGGACCGCTTGCTGGCGCACGCCGCCAGCCTGCTCGGCGGCCTGGTGCTGCCCACTATCCCGCTGATCGCGGTGGCGCTGGCCGCCTGCTTCATCTCCCCGGCGATCATGAGCGGCCTGCGCTTCAGCGGGCAGGCGCTGCAGCCGAATTTCGGCCGCCTCAACCCGATGGCCGGGCTGGCCCGCATGTACAACCGCGAAGGCCAGGTGGAACTGCTGCGCTCGCTGCTGCGGATCCTGCTGGTCGGGGCGGTGGGCTACTGGGTGGTACATCGCGCGCTGGTGTCGATGCCGTCGCTGCAGCAGGAATCGGTGGAACACGCGGTGGCCGACGGGCTGGGCTTCATGCTGCACGCGCTGGCGGCGATGGTCGGCGCGATGGCCCTGCTGGCGGCGATCGACGTGCCCTACCAGCGCTGGTCGTGGCGCGAGAAGCTGAAGATGACCAAGCAGGAGATCCGCGACGAGTTCAAGGAAAGCGAGGGCAACCCGCAGGTCAAGAGCAAGATCCGGCAGATGGCGCAGCGGCTCGCGCAGCAGCGGATGATGGAGGCGGTGCCGAAGGCCGACGTGGTGGTGGTGAACCCGACCCACTACGCGGTGGCGCTGAAGTACGAACCGGGCAAGATGCGCGCGCCCAAGGTGGTGGCCACCGGGGTGGACGAGATCGCGCTGAAGATCCGCGAGATCGCGCTGGCGCACCGCGTGGCGCAGGTCGAGGCGCCGCCGCTGGCGCGCGCGCTGTACCGGCACGCCAAGCTGGACCAGGAGATCCCGGCCGCGTTGTACGCCGCGGTGGCGCAGGTGCTGTCGTACGTGTTCCAGCTGCGCCGCTGGCACCCGAAGCACGGGCCGATGCCGCGCCTGCCCGCGGTGACCCTGGACCCGGCGCTGGATGACGGGCAGGCACCGCGATGAGCACGCTGCCCAACGATCGCCCGCAGTCCGGCGCCCTGGCCGCGATCAGCCACGCCGTGCGCACCGGCGCCGCCGCCCCGGTGGTGGTGCTGGCGATGCTGTCGATGGTGGTGGTGCCGCTGCCGCCGTTCCTGCTGGACGCGCTGTTCACCATCAACATCGGCCTGTCGCTGATGGTGCTGCTGGCGGTGGTGTACGTGCGCCGGCCGCTGGAGTTCTCGATCTTCCCCAGCGTGCTGCTGATGGTCACCCTGCTGCGGCTGTCGCTGAACGTGGCCTCCACCCGCGTGGTCCTGCTGCACGGCCACCAGGGAGGCGCGGCGGCCGGCCACGTGATCGAATCGTTCGGCAATTTCGTGGTCGGCGGCAGCTATGCGGTCGGCATCGTGGTGTTCGCCATTCTCACCATCATCAACTTCGTGGTGGTGACCAAGGGCTCCGGACGCATCTCCGAGGTGTCGGCGCGCTTCATCCTCGACGCCCTGCCCGGCAAGCAGATGGCCATCGACGCCGACCTCAACGCCGGCCTGCTGACCCGCGAGGAGGCCAAGGCCCGCCGCCAGGAAGTGCGCGAGGAGGCCGACTTCTACGGCTCGATGGACGGCGCCAGCAAGTTCGTGCGCGGCGACGCCATCGCCGGCCTG
>CAYYAT010000255.1:0-2924 GCA_964469595.1 uncultured Thermomonas sp. | reverse complement strand
ACCGAGGCAAACAGGATGGTGGCGATGGTGATGCCCGACACCGGGTTGTTGGACGAGCCGACCAGGCCGGCCAGGTAGGCCGAGACCGAGACGAACAGGAAGCCGGCCACGATCATGATGATGGCCATCGGGATGCTGACGTGCCACATGCCCACGATCGCCTGGTACAGCAGCAGCAGCGGCACCACGAACGCCACCAGCGCCACCAGCATCCACTTCATCGGCAGGTCGCGCTCGGTCTCGGCCACCGCCTCGCCGCTGCCCTTGCGCGCCGCGGCCACGCCGCTGCGCACCCCGGACAGCAGCGACTTGCGCAGCGAGAACAGGGTCCACGCGCCGCCGATCAGCATCGCACCGACGCCGAGGTAGCGGATCTTGGCCGACCAGATCGCGCCGGCGATGTCCTCCGCCCCGGCCCCCGCGATGCTGCCCGCCAGTGCCGGATCGGAGCCGAGGAAGAACATGTGGTAGATCGGGATGGCGATGTGCCAGGACAGGATCGAGCCCGACACGACCACGATCCCGATGTTGAGGCCGACGATGTAGCCCACGCCCAGCAGCGCCGGCGACAGGTTGGTGCCCACGTAGCCGAGGTACTTGCCGAAGAAGCCGGCGCCGGCGGCGGTGTCCGGGATCAGGCGCATGCCGCTGGCGGCGGCGGCCTTGATCACCCCGCCGACCGCGGCCGAGAACGCCAGGATCTTCAGCCCCGGCCCGGGGTTCTCGCCCGCCTTCAGCACTTCGGCGGCGGCCTTGCCTTCGGGGAACGGTAGCGGCTCCTCGACGATCATCGAGCGGCGCAGCGGCACCGAGAACAGCACGCCCAGCAGGCCGCCGAGGCCGGCTATCGCCAGCACCCACGAATATTTGAAGTCCTGCCAGTAGCCCAGGATGATCAGCGCGGGGATGGTGAAGATCACGCCGGCGGCGATCGACGAACCTGCCGAGGCGCCGGTCTGCACGATGTTGTTCTCGAGGATGCTGCCGCCGCCCAGCAGGCGCAGCACGCCCATCGACACCACCGCCGCCGGGATCGCGGTGGCGATGGTCAAGCCGGCGAACAGGCCGAGGTAGGCGTTGGCGGCGGACAGGATCACCGCCAGGATGATCGCCAGCAGCACCGCGCGGAACGTCAGCTGCGGAACCGGCTGAATGGGGGTCGACATCGGGTGCCCTCGTCAGGATGCAATCGGCGAAACGTAGCCGCTGCAGGGGTGCAAGTCCAGCACGGGGCACCGTGCGCAGCGCCGGGATGCATGGCCGGGCCACGCAGGATCGTGCCCCGATCCTCGCCGGGCGCGGCGATGCCGCCCCGCATCCCCCATACTCCCGCCGGACCCAAGGACACCGAATGCAGACCACCCTCCACGCTGACCGCGCCGCAGGCGACGACTTCCTCGGCCACCCCAAGGGCGTCTACGTCTGCTTCTTCACCGAGATGTGGGAGCGCTTCTCCTTCTACGGCATGAAGGCGCTGCTGCTGCTCTATCTCACCAAGTACCACCTGTTCGGCGACAAGGCCGGCCTGGACCTGTTGGGCGCGTACGGCGGATTGGTCTACTGCATCCCGGTGTTCGGCGGCCTGCTGGCCGACCGCTGGCTGGGCATGCGCAAGGCGGTGGTGTTCGGCGGCGTGCTGCTGGTGCTGGGCCACGTCGGCATGGCGTTCGAGGGCCACGCGGCGACGCTGCAGGCCGGCGTCGCAGTGCGCGACGAGGGGGCGCTGAAGGTGATGTATCTGTCGCTGGCGCTGATCATCATGGGTGTCGGCTTCCTCAAGCCGAACATCTCCACCATCGTCGGCAAGCTGTATGCCGACAACGACCCGCGCCGCGACTCCGGCTTCTCGCTGTTCTATGCCGGCATCAATCTGGGCTCGCTGTTCGCCTCGCTGGTGTGCGGCTATCTGGGCGAGGCCTACGGCTGGAGCTACGGCTTCGGCGCGGCCGGCATCGGCATGCTGGCCGGGCTGGCGATGTTCCTGTGGGGTCAGAAATACCTGCACGGCCACGCCGAGCCCGCCGACCCGGCCGCGCTGCGCGCGCGCGTCGCCGGCCTGCCGCGCGAAGGGCTGATCTACGCGCTGGCGGTGCTGGGCGTGGTGCCGGTGGCGTGGCTGATGTGGGCGGCGGCAAACGGCGCGTTCGCACTCGGCGGCGAGGTCTCGCTGGCGCTGCTGCTGATGCTGGTGGTGCTGGGCGCGGTGCTGCTGTGGTTCGCCTGGTTCACCGGCACCCGCTGCACGCCGGTGCAGCGCCAGCAGATGATCGCGCTGATGGTGCTGATCTTCATGGCGCTGGTGTTCTTCACCCTGTACGAGCAGACCTACGGCTCGTGGGTGACCTTCACCGACCGCCTGTTGACCAAGGACATCGTACCGACGCTGGTGGTGCGCGACGGCACGCCGTGGCCGTGGTCCACGCTGTCGCTGCTGCTGGCGCCGCTGGCGTTCTTCGTGGCCGCGCGGATGTCCGACCGCAACCCCGCCTCCCGCGCGCCGCGCGTGCTGTTCCTCGCGGTCAGTGCGCTGATCCTGGTGCTGCTGGTACGCGACTGCGTGGCGCTGCCGCAGACCGCGGGCTCCTTGACCTACCTCGGCGCGTTCTTCCTGGTCGCGCTGGCGCCGCTGTTCTCGGCGCTGTGGGGCTGGCTGGACCGGCGCGGCGCCGATCCGTCGAAGCCGACGAAATCCGCCATCGGCCTGCTGTTCGGCGGGCTGTCCTTCATCCCGCTGGCGCTGGCCGCGCAGCAGGTCGGCGCGACCGGCGCGATGGCCAGCGTGTGGTGGCTGGTGCTGGCCTACCTGGTGCTGGAGATCGGTGAGATGTGCCTGTCGCCGGTCGGCCTGTCGGCGGTCACGCAACTGGCGGTGCCGCGCGTGGTCAGCCTGATGATGGGCACCTGGTTCCTGGCCACCGCGTTCT
>CAYYAT010000254.1:0-2962 GCA_964469595.1 uncultured Thermomonas sp. | reverse complement strand
TCGACGACTACGTGGACCGCCGCTACCGCGCCGCCCGCCACGACTGACGGCGCGGTCGCGCGCCTCGCCTTACTTCGCGGCCGGCAGGTATTGCGCCGGCAGCGCCAGCCCGGGGCTTTCGGCTTCCCACATCAGCGAGACGATCCACCAGCGCCTGCCGTCGTTCATCAGCTGGATCGTGTTGATGCCGCGCATCGGCGGGGCGTCGCCGGCGACCTTGCCCTCGTAGGTGCTGAACACGTGCGCGATATGGCCGAACCGCTCGGTGCGCCGCGCCAGTTCGCGTTCGTGGAAACCGCGTTCGACCAGCAGCGGGCCGGACAGCGCGATGTAGTCGTTGACCGCCAGCAGGCGCATGCCGACGCTGCCGTCCGGGCGCACGCCCACCGGCATCATCCGTGCCTCGGGGATGAACAGCGAACGCAGCCGGTTCCAGTCGCGGGCCTTGCCGACGGGGCCGGAGATCACGTCGTACAGCGCGGCGATGATCGCGTCGAGGCTGGCCACGTCCTGTTCCGCGGCGGCCGGCACGCTGTAGTTGACCGGCTGCGACGGCGGCGTGGCGGCGGACGGGGTCTGGGCCGCCGCGGGCGCGGCGAGGGCGGCGAGCAACAGCAGCAGGGCAGGGCGCATCGGCGGGCTTCCGTGGACAGGTGCGCCAGGAATACCACTGCCCGGACGATGCCACCCGTGCCGGAATGCACGGCTGCGGCGGCTCAGACGCCGGGCTCGACCGCCTCGCTGGGGGCGCTCGTGCGCTGCTGGCGCGCGAGCTGGGCCTCGCGGTGCGCAATGTAGAACGTCGAGCCGAGGATGATGCCGGCGCCGACGAGGGTGGCTGCATCCACCGTCTCGCCGAACAGCAGCCAGCCGGCCAGGGTCACCACGGGGAGCTGCATGAAGCTGATCGGCGTGAGCGCGGACACGTCGCCCAGCTTCAGCGCGCGCGTCCACAGCAGCTGGCCCACCGTGCCCATCAGCCCGGTCGCGGCCAGCCACAGCCATTCGATGCCGGTCGGCCAGCGCCACGTGAACAGCGATGGCAGCAGCGACATCGGCACCCACAGCGCATAGGTCCAGAACACGATGGTGTCGGCCTTGTCGATCTGCGAGAGCTGCTTGATCTGGATCGCCACCAGCGCGCTCAGCATCGCCGCCGCGACCGCGACCAGGGTGCCGAGGCTGAAGGCGTGCGACCACGGTCGCACGATCACCAGCACGCCCAGGAAGCCCAGCGCCACCGCGGTCCAGCGGCGCGCGCGCACGCGTTCGCCCAGCATCAGGATGGCGGCGATGGTGACGAAGATCGGCGAGGAGTAGGCCAGCGAAATGGCCTGCGCCAGCGGCAGGTGGGCGATCGCCCAGAAGCCGCAGAACATGCTGCCGATGCCAATCGCGGTGCGCACCAGGTAGCGCGGCAGCTGGTCGGTGCGCACGCTGGCGGCGAATGCCGCGGCGGGCCGCGGCTGGCGCAGGGCGGGCAGGGCCAGCATCGGCAGCAGGGCCAGGAAGCCGAAGGTGTTGCGGAAGAAGGCCACTTCCCAGGTCGGGATGTCCTTGGACGCCAGCCGGATGAAGATGGCCATCAGGCCGAAGCCCAGCGTACTGCCCAGCATCAGCAGCGCGGCGCGCGCATGGGCGTTGCGCGGCGCGCTCACCAGCGGGCCCCGATGATGCGCGGCTCGGGCTCGATCACCACACCGAAGCGGTCCTGCACCGACGCGGCGATGCGGCGCGCCAGCGCCAGCAGATCCTGGCCGCTGGCCTGGCCGTGATTGACCAGCACCAGCGCATGCTGCGCGCTGACGCCGGCATCGCCGTCGCGGTGGCCCTTCCATCCGCACTGGTCGATCAGCCAGGCCGCGGACAGCTTGCGGCTGTCGTCGCCGTCGCCGCGGAACACCGGCATGCCGGGGTGTGCGGCCAGCAGCGCCTCCGCCTGCGCGGCGGGCACGATCGGGTTCTTGAAGAAGCTGCCGGCGTTGCCGAGCACGGCCGGGTCGGGCAGCTTGCGGCGGCGGATGCGGATCACGGCTTCCGCCACCTGGCTGGCGCGCGGCGTGGTGTCCACGCCCATCGCGCGCAATTCCTCGGCGATCCCGGCATAGCCCAGCCGCGGCTGGAACGTGGGGGACAGCGCGAACTCCACCGCGGTCACCAGGTAGCGGTCGGGCTGCTGCTTGAACAGCGAATCGCGGTAGGCGAACGCACAGTCTTCCGCCGCCAGCCGGACGAACGCACCGGTGGTGCGATCGAAGGCCTCCACCGTCCGCACGGACTCGCGGACCTCCACCCCGTAGGCGCCGATGTTCTGGATCGGCGCCGCGCCCACGGTGCCCGGGATCAGGGCCAGGTTCTCCAGTCCGGCCAGGCCATGGCCCAGCGTCCACAGCACGAAATCATGCCAGACGACGCCGGCATCGGCGCGCACGATCACGGCATCGCCGTCCTGCCCGAGCCGGCTGATCGTGCGGGTCTCCACAACCAGCACCGCGCCCGTCGGATCGTCCGCCAGCAGCAGGTTGCTGCCGCCGCCCAGCACCAGCAGGTCGGGCGCGCGCAGCATCGCGTAGCCAGCCAGTTCCGGCAGCGCCGCGGGGTCGTTCACTTCCACCAGCATCGGCGCGCGCGCGCGCACGCCGAAGGTGTTGCGCGCATCCAGCCGGGCGTGTTCGGTGATGCGGTAGCCGGGGCCGCGCAGGCTGCTCATTCCGGCGGCAGGTGGCCGCGACTGGGGGCTTCCTTGCGCCGACGCAAGGCGTCCACGCATTCCTCGATCAGGGCAGGGCCGCGGTAGACCAGGCCGGTATAGGTCTGCACCAGTACCGCGCCAGCGGCCTGCTTGGTGGCCGCGTCGGCCCCGTGCAGGATGCCGCCCACGCCGATCATCGGGATGTCGTCGCGCAGGCGCGTGCGCAGCATGCGCAGCACGGTGGTGGCGCGCGACATCAGCGGCGCGCCG
>CAYYAT010000253.1:0-2983 GCA_964469595.1 uncultured Thermomonas sp. | reverse complement strand
CCTGTCCGCGCTCAAGCAGGAGCAGGACGAGGTGCGCGAGGTGTACTACCACGCCCTGCTGTGCGGGTTCGTCGGCCAGTATTACTACGAGACCGGGGACACCGGCGAACTGGGCAAGCTGAAGGAGCTTCATGCCCGCCAGCTGCCGCTGGTGCCGGCGCCGGTGCATACCCTGCGCGAGGAAAAGATCACCCCGCAGCCCTATGGCGTGCCCGATCCGCCGGGCCCGAAGCTGCCGCGCCAGTGGGACCGCGCGGTGCTGGGGATCGGCGCCCTGGTCGCGCTGCTGATTCCGCTGGCCTACCTGCTATGGATCCTGCTGGCGGCGCCCAAGCCGCTGCTATCGGTGCCGGTGCAGCAGGTGCTGGCGAAGTTCAACGCCGGTTGCGCCGAACTGAGCGCCGACGTGGATGAAGACCGTGGGGCGGTGAAGGTGCGCGGCTACGCCAAGAGCAGCGAGGACATGGCGGCAATCCGCCAGCAGCTGGCGGCGATCGAGGGCGTGAAGTCGGTGGATGCGCAGCTGCAGCTGCGCATCTGGCCTCACTGCGAGGTGGTGCGCCTGCTGGCGCCGTACAAGGCACGCAACGACGACAGCGGGCAGCACTTGGTCATTACCCCCAGCGTCGGCCACTCCGATCGCTTCCTGGAAGGCGAAAACGTGATCGTCAAGCTGCAGCAGCCCAACTACGACGGCTATCTGTACGTGGATTACTACACCGTCAACGGCGATGTGGCGCACATCTACCCGAATGCGGGCGAACCCGGCAGCGGTCGGTTGCTGCACGCGCTGGAACAGTTCGAGGTCGGTGCCACCCCAAACCGCACCTGGACGATCTGCCCGCCGTTCGGGCAGGAGATGATCACCGTGGTCGCCTCGCCGCGGCCGCTGTATCAGGAGACGCTGCCGGAGATACAGGCGGCGCAGGAGTACCTGCCGAAGCTGCGCCGGATGCTGGAGGAAAACCGCGGCAATCCGCAGCTACTGGCCGCGCATCTGTTCATGCAGACCGAGCCGGAGACCGACCCGGCGCGCAAGCAGCAGGCGCTGGCCGCCTGCGCCGCCCCCGACGACGGCGTGCCGCCGCAGGAGCCTGCACAATGAACCCGCTGAGTTTCGTGGAAAACCTGTTTTCGTCGATCGCCAGCGTGTTCTCGCGGATCGGCTCCCTGTATTCGCGTGGTGCGGATGCCACCCGCACGCCGTGGCTGCGCTGGATCCTGGTGACGCTGCTGCTGATGGTGGTACTGGCCGGCCTGGTGTTCCTGGCGCTGGCGATCCTGCCGCAGCTGCCGATGCGGTTCTGGCAGGTGCTTGGCCTATGCGTGTTGGCGGCGGTGGTGCTGTGGTGGTTCATGGCCGGCCAGCGCAAGGCCTCGCTCAAGGGGCGCACCCGCAAGCGCATCGGCGACCTCGGCCCGGGCAGCGCGGAAGAGGAGCGCGAGCCGGTCGCGAAGATGACGGCCGCGATCGACGACGCCAAGCGCACCATCGCGCGGTCGCCGGAGATCGCGCAGGGGCGCAATCCGCTGTACCGCATTCCGTGGGTGCTGTTCGTGGGGGATGCCACCGCCGACGTGGCCGGGCTGTTGCGCGCCGGCAGCGAAGTGTCGCCGTTTCCTGCGCCCGACAAGTCCGGGATGGATGCCGACGAGATCTGGCGCTGGTGGTTCTTCAAGTCGATGATCGCGATCGAAATGCATCCGCGGGTGGTATGCGATGCCGGCGCGCGCTTGGATCGCGGGCTTTGGTATCAGGCCCTGATGAAGCTGGCCGACGAGCGCGAGAAGCTGCCGTTGAACGGGATCGTGGTGGCGGGGGCGGTGCAGACCCTGCTCGGCCCGGTGGAGGCGTTGAAGGACACCGCCACCCGCCTGCGTCGGCTGGTGGACGAGGCGATGGAGCACCTGCAGGTGCAGATGCCGGTGTATTTCGTGGTCAGCGGCCTGGACCGGCTGCCGGGCTACGCCCAACTGCGCGCCAGCCTGCCGCAGGAGGCGTTCGCGCAGGCGATGGGTCACCGGTTCGCGGAGAACGAGGTGGTCAGCGCGGCCAGCAGCGGGCGTACCGACGAAGTGGTGCAGCCGATCGAGGACCGGCTGCACGCGTTGCGCATGACCCTGCTGCGCGCCCAGCACACCCCGGCCCAGCGGCGCGCGGTGTTCGACTTCATCGAATCCCTGCGCAAGGCACGCAGCGGGCTGGCGCAGTTTGTGGGGCTGATGCTGGAAGACAACCCGTTCCAGCGCACCCCGCGCTGGCGCGGCCTGTACTTCGCCGGCGCCGCGGATGCGGCCCATCGCGGCGGCGCGTTCGTCGCCGACCTGTTCACCCGGTTTCTCCCCAGCGACCAGCCGCTGGCAGGCAGCAGTTTCCGTGGCAGTGCCGGCCGGATGGCGATCGCCGGGGCCGGGGTGCTGGCGATGCTGGGCCTGTCGGCCTCGTTCGCCTACGGCCTGAAGGTTGCGCATCGCGACGATGCTGCCTTGCTGGCGCAGACGCGAAGTGCCTGCGCCGACGTGGCCGACCGCACGTCCACCGGGCGCATCGAATGGGTGGCCAGCTGCGGGCGTACGATCGAAGAGCTGGAGGCGGCGCAGGGCGAGACCTGGCTGAGCTTCGGCGTGCGTCGGGCGGACGCCGACATCGACCGTCTCAAGCAGCGGGTGGTGGAGGACTTCGCCAATCTGATCCTGGCGCCCGAGGACCAGATGCTGGCGACCGACATCGACCAGCACCGGGCCGGAATCGAGCACCTGCTGGCCCTGAGCCAGCGCCTGCGTCTGCTGGAGGCCTGTACCGGGCGTGGCAATGGCTGCCGCGAGCGCGAACTGCCGAACAACGTCAGCTTCGATGCGCGCTCGCGCCTGTTCGCGCCATTCGTGAGCGCCAACAACGATACCCGGCGCGATCGCGACAACGCCGATGCCCTGTTCGCCACCTACCTCGGCTACCTGCGGTGGCAAAAAAAAAACGTCCGTG
>CAYYAT010000252.1:0-2992 GCA_964469595.1 uncultured Thermomonas sp. | reverse complement strand
TGATGACGCTGCACAGCGCCAAGGGCCTGGAGTTCCCGCTGGTGTTCCTGGTCGGGCTGGAGGAAGGCCTGTTCCCCAACATGCGCTCGGCCGAGGAGCCGGGCCGCATGGCCGAGGAGCGCCGGCTGGCCTACGTGGGCATCACCCGCGCGCGCCAGCAGCTGGTGCTGTGCCACGCCGAGTCGCGCCGCATCCACGGCAGCGACATGTACGGGCTGCCGTCGCGCTTCCTGCGCGAGATCCCCAAGGCCCTGCTGCGCGAGATCCGCCCCAAGCCCCAGCCCACGTTCGGTCCGCGCGGCTTTGCCGCCGCACCGCGCCGCGATGCCGGCCATGCCGCGCTGGAAGCACCGCCGATCCGGTTGGGGGCCAACGTGCGCCACCCGACGTTCGGCACCGGCTTCGTCACCGACGTGGAGGGCAACGGCGCGCACGCGCGCGTGCAGGTGAACTTCGACGACGTGGGCAGCAAATGGCTGGTGCTGGCCTACGCCAATCTCAGCCCGGCGTGAGTGGCGCGGGCGACGGCCATGCTCACGCTCACAGTCACAACTGGAACCCCAGCGCGCGCACCATGCCTTCGCCGACGTCGCGCAGCCAGCCGGGCGCGCGGGCCGCGTAGGGCGAGGATTCCGCGCGCCGCGCCGCGAACCAGCCGGCCAGTGCGTCGATCCGGGCCGGATCGTGCAGCAGCACGTTGAGCTCGTAGTTCAGGAACAGGCTGCGCCCGTCGAGGTTGATCGAGCCGGCGCTGGCGAGCGCGGCGTCGATCACGAAGGCCTTGGCGTGCAGCATCCGCGGCAGCAGGTGGATGCGCACGCCGGCAGCGGCTAGCTCGCGCAGGCTGCGCGCGCGCGCGATGTCGGCCAGGCGGTGGTTGGAACGCGCCGGCAACAGCAGTTCCACCTGCACCCCGCGGCGTGCGGCCAGTACCAGCGCCAGCTGCAGCGCGTCGTCGGGCACGAAGTAGGGGGTGGCCAGCAGCACCCGCGCGTCGGCGCGGTGGATCGCGCCCAGCAGCAGGGCATAGGCGGTATCGTCGCGGCGGTCGGGGCCGCTGGGCAGCAGTTGCGCCAGCGCGCCGTCCTCCGCGGCGTCGATGGGCTCCGCCGCCGGCATCGCGGCATCGCCACCGGCCAGCGCCCAGTCGCGCACGAACAGGCGCGCGGCGTCGCGCGCGATGCCGCCGTCTACGAGCAGGCTGAGGTCGTCCCAGGCCGGCGTTTGCGCATCGCCAAGGAAATATTCGCGGGCCAGGTTGCGGCCGCCGGTCCACAGCCGCTGGCCATCCACCACCACCAGCTTCCGGTGATTGCGCAGGTTGCCGCGCCCGAACTGCGGGTGCAGGCGCAGCCGCAGCGGCGAGAACCAGCGCACCTGCGCGCCGCTGCCGCGCAGCAGGCGCAGGGTGCGGCGATGCCCGGCGAAGGCCCCCAGCCCATCCAGCAGCACCCGCACCGCCACCCCGCGCGCATGCGCGCGCGCCAGCGCTTCGGCCAGCGGCTGGCCTACCGCATCGGCGCGCAGCAGGAACACCTCGATGTCGATCTGCGCGCGGGCCGTATCCAGCAGGTCCAGCAGCGCTTGCAGTGCGCGCGCGCCGTCGGCTTCGATCCGCAGCGCGGCGCAGTGCCGCGGCGGCGGCAGGTCCAGCCCGCGGGTGAGCGCGCTGGCCCAGTTGGCGGTTGCCGCCGCGGGCGTGGCCGGCGGCGGGTCCAGCGGCACGTGCGCGTGCGCCAGCTTGCGGGTGCCCAGCAGCAGGTAAGCGGGCAGCGCCAGATAGGGGAAGGCGACCAGCGCGATCACCCAGGCCAGGGCCGCCGAGGGCGGCCGGCGCTGGCGGCCGGAATGGGTGAGCGCGACGTACAGCAGCAGGCCGACCGCCACCGCGGCCACGTGCAGCAGGCTGAGCGCGTGCGCGAGGGACGGGTGCAGCGTAGCCAGCAGCATGCGCCTGCCCGTCGCGGGCTTACCAGCTGAACAGCTTGTAGTAGGTCATCGGGCCGCCGCGGCTGTCGCGCTCGTCCACCACGCCGTCGCCGTTGCGGTCGTAGATGTAGTAGGTCGGCCCGCGCAGCGGCACTACCTTGACCATGACCAGGCGGCCGCCGTTGCGGTATTCGGTGATGACGTCGCCGTTGGCCTCGGTGCGGGTCGCGGGCGTGGCGTTGCGCGCAAGCATGTCCTCCGGCGGCACCGTGGTGCAGGCGGACAGGGCGAGCAGGAGACCGGCGATCAGGGCGCTGCGCATGGCGGAATCCTCGTGGGCGTTGCCCGGCAGTATGCGCGATGGCATGCGCGCCTGTCGCGGGCGTGCGCGCGGCACGCCACGCACGGGGCGCTGCCGACGAGGCAGCGGATGGGGCGCCGTGCCGCCGGCCGGCCGTCAGTGGCGGCTAGCGCCCTCCAGGAAATCCTGCGCGAATCGCTGCAGCACGCCGCCGGCCTGGTAGATCGCCACTTCCTCGGCGGTGTCCAGGCGGCAGGTGACCGGGACTTCGATCCGCTGGCCATCCTTGCGCAGGATCACCAGGGTCAGGGTCGCGCCCGGTGCCGGCTGGCCTTCGACGGCGAACACCTCGCTGCCGTCGATGCCCAGCGTCAGGCGGGTGGTGCCCGGCTGGAACTGCAGCGGCAGCACGCCCATGCCGATCAGGTTGGTGCGATGGATGCGTTCGAAGCCCTCGGCCACGACCGCCTCCACCCCGGCCAGGCGCACGCCCTTGGCCGCCCAGTCGCGCGAACTGCCCTGGCCGTAGTCCTTGCCGGCGACCACGATCAGCGGCTGGCGGCGCGCGATGTAGGTCTCGATCGCTTCCCACATGCGCATCGCCGTGCCCTCCGGCTCCAGCCGCGCTAGCGAGCCCTGGCGGATGCTGCCGTCGGGGTTGCGCACCATTTCATTGAGCAGCTTGGGGTTGGCGAACGTGGCGCGCATCGCGGTCAGGTGGTCGCCGCGGTGGGTGGCGTAGGAGTTGAAGTCCTCTTCCGG
>CAYYAT010000251.1:0-2998 GCA_964469595.1 uncultured Thermomonas sp. | reverse complement strand
GGGTGGCTGCGCGCCGCGGTGCTGGGCGCCAACGATGGCCTGATCTCCACCAGCAGCCTGGTGCTCGGCGTGGCCTCGGCGCAGGCGGCGCCCGCGACGATCCTGCTGACCGGGATCGCCGGGCTGGCGGCCGGCGCGCTGTCGATGGCGGCCGGCGAATATGTCTCGGTCAGCTCGCAGGAGGACGCGGAGCTGGCGGATATCCGGATGGAGCGGAAGGCGCTGGAGCAGCATCCCGAGGCGGAGCTCGAAGAGCTGACCCAGATCTATATCGGGCGCGGGCTGGAGCCGGTGCTGGCGCGGCAGGTCGCGGAGCAGCTGAGCGCGCACGATGTGCTCGCCGCCCACCTGCGCGACGAGGTCGGCATCCACGACCTGCAGCGGGCGCGACCGGTGCAGGCGGCGTTGGCGTCGGCCGCCTCGTTCACGATCGGCGCATTGCCCCCGGTGCTGCTGGCCTGGCTCTGGACTTGGCCGGGGCTGACCGTCGTGATCGTCGCCAGCACCCTGGTGCTGCTGGGAGTGCTGGGCTATGTGGCCGAGCGCGTCGCCGGCGGTGGCGGTGTCAAGGGCGCGCTGCGGGTGCTGCTGTGGGGCACCCTGGCGCTGGCGGTGACCGCCGGCATCGGCCGGATCTTCGGCGTCAGCGCAGGCTGAGATCGCAGGCGCTGCGACCGCGCGCCGCTACACTGGCGCGATGGAGACGAACACCCTGCTTCTGGTTGTGCTGCTGCTGGCGATGCTGGCTGCGCTCGCGATGCTGGCCCTGCTGTTGGCCCGCGGCCGCGGCGACGTCCTGGCCGAACTGCTGCGCGCGCAGGCGCGCGAAGGCCGCGACGAGCTGCGCGCCCAGCTCGACAGCTTCGCCCTGCAGCAGGGCCAGCGCATCGACGGCTTCGGGTTGCAGGTGCAGGCGGTGGCCACCCGCACCGACGCGCGCCTGGACGAGCTGACCGCGCGCACCGATGCCCGCCTCGAGGAGCTGCGCGCCGCGCTCACCCACGATGCCCGCCAGGCGCGGCTGGAACTGGCAACGCAGCAGCAGCAGCACGCCGAGGCGCTTGCGGCCAGCCTGCGCGAACTCACCCAGCGCAATGAAGCCCGCCTGAGCGAGCTGCGCGCCACCCTCGAGCAGCAGCTCATGGGCATGCGCGAGGACAACGCGCGCAAGCTCGATCAGATGCGCGCCACCGTGGACGAGAAGCTGCACGCGACGCTGGAAACGCGGCTCACCGAGAGCTTCGGCAACGTCACCCGCATGCTGGCCCAGGTGCACCAGGGCCTCGGCGACATGAGCAAGCTGGCGGCGGACGTCGGCGGGTTGCAGCGCGTGCTGACCAATGTGAAGTCGCGCGGCATCTTCGGCGAGGTGCAGCTGGCCGGCCTGCTGGAGCAGGTGTTCGCGCCCGACCAGTACGCCGCCAACGTGGCCACCATCCCGGGCAGCAGCGAGCGGGTGGAGTTCGCGGTGCGCTTTCCCGGCTCCGGCGACGGCGCGGTGGTGTGGCTGCCGATCGACGCCAAGTTCCCGCGCGAGGACTACGAACGCCTGCTGGACGCGCAGGAGCGCGCCGACGCCGACGCCGCGCGCGCGGCCGGCGATGCGCTGGAGCGGCGCGTGCGCGAGGAGGCCAGGCGCATCCGCAGCAAGTACGTCGCCGCGCCGCACACCACCGAATTCGCGGTGCTGTTCCTGCCCACCGAAGGGCTGTACGCGGAGGTGCTGCGCCGCCCCGGGCTGTTCGAGGCGATGCAGCGCGAGCACCGCATCACCCTGGCCGGGCCGACCACGCTGCTGGCCCTGCTCACCAGCCTGCAGATCGGCTTCCGCACGGTGGCGATCGAGAAGCGCTCGGCCGAGGTGTGGCGGATCCTGGAGAAGGCCAAGACCGAGTTCGGCAAGTTCGGCGACGTGCTGGACAAGGTGAAGGACAAGCTCGACCAGGCCAGCAAGCAGATCGAGCAGACCGGCGTGCGTACCCGCGCGATCGAGCGCAGTCTGCGCGAGGTGGATGTCGCCGTGGATGCGGGCGCGGATGCGCCATCGCGCCTGGGCGGCCCCGACGCAGAGGCGTCTTGAGCCGGCGTCCTGCGCCGGCGCAATGGCGCCGGATCAGGGCTGCCGTGCAGGCGCCGGTTCTTCCGGCTCCACCGGGGCATCCATCAGGTACGGAGGCAGCGCCTCCACCCCTTCGTCGCCGTGCTTGCGGTCGCTTTCGATCAGGTAGCGGCGGCGCGCCAGCCAGGCATCGCGGGTCAGCACGTAGTCGTCCGGGGCGGACTGGCGCAGGGCATCCAGGCTCAGCAGGCTGGCGCGCAGGTCCACCGCCTGCAGCGCCTGCAGGCTGATGCGGGTGCGGTCCTTCTCGACATAGGTCAGCGGCGAGAGCTCGTAATCGCCGGCCTTGCCGAGGGCATCGCGCAGGGTGCTCGGCCCGAGGAACGGCAGCTCGAGGTAGCGCGAATCGCGCCAGCCCCAGCGCGCGAAGGTGCGCCCGAAGTCGGCGCTGTGGCGGTGCATCTTCAGCGCTTTGCCGGCGGGATCGAACAGACCGCCGATCCCGATGGTGGTATTGACCAGGAATCGACCCAGGGTTTCCAGCGCCTCGCCCGGGCGGCCCTGCAGCAGCAGGTTGGCGAAAGCGATCGGCGCGCCCAGGTTGTCGAAGAAATTGCCGACCCCGGCGCGCACCGGCGCCGGCACCACGGTGGCGTATGCGCGCGCCACCGGGCGCATTACCGCGCGGTCCACCACCAGGTTGAAGGCGTGGACGCGGCGGTTCATCGGTTCCCACGGATCCAGCACCGGGGTGGTGTCGCTGCTGCCGTCCACGCCCGCGCTGCCGAAGATCGCGGCGTAGTCCGCGTCCGCGGCGGCGGCCTATCCTTCGCTGGCGGCCAGCGCGGCGCCGGACAGCGGGGGCTGGTCGGCCGGCACCGGGGCCGCGTCCGTCGCCGGGGCGGGGGTGGCATCAGCCGTTGCGGCACCGGTGTCGCC
>CAYYAT010000250.1:0-3043 GCA_964469595.1 uncultured Thermomonas sp. | reverse complement strand
GGCAGGAAGCGCGGCACGATGCCGCCGGCGATCACCACCCGGCGCGCGCCGTGGATCAGGGCGCAGTCGCCGGCCACGCTGCCGAGCACCGCGCAGAACCGCGCCAGCGCGCGCCGCGCGGCCTGGTCGTGGCCGTCCAGCGCGGCCGCCACGATCTCCGCGGGGTCGCGCAGCGGCGGGCGGCGCAGGCTGCTCTCGCCGGGCAGCAGGGTGGCCGCCGGCGGCACCGCCGCGCCGCGCAGCACCAGGTCGATCTCGGACAGGCCCTTGCCGCACAGCAGGCGCTCGGTGGAGGTGCGGCCATGCTGCGCGGTCAGCCACGCGGCGATCGCGCGCTCCTCGTCGCCGATCGGGGCGAAGCCGACGTGGCCGCCTTCGGTCTCCACCACCTGCCAGCCGCGCGCCGGATCGCCCACCAGCAGCGCCACGCCGAGCCCGGTGCCGGGGCCGAGCACGCTCACCGGCCCCTGCAGCGGCGCCTGCGGGTCGCCGTGCAGGGTCACCAGGTGCTCCTCCGCCAGCGCCGGCACCGCCCAGGCCACCGCGCCGAAATCGTTGAGCATGCGCAGCTCGGCCAGCCCCAGCGTGCGCTGCAGCTCGCTGCGACTGAATGACCACGCGCGGTTGGTCAGCCGGATCTCGTCGCTGCCCACCGGGCAGGCCACCGCCAGCGCAGCGCGGGTAGGCGTGGCGTCCACGCCGGACAGATAGTGCTCGATGGCGTGCTGCAGGCTGGCAAATTCGGCGTTCGGCAGCGACTTCGAGGCCTGCAGCGCGATGCTCGGCGCCGCCAGGTCTACCAGCGCGAAGCGCGCGTTGGTGCCGCCGACGTCGCCCACCAGCGCCAGTGTGGCGGCATTCATGCCGGGTGCCCGAACAGGCTGCAGGCGCCTTCCTCGGCGGGGCCGACGTGGCCGCGCATCAGCCCGAACAGCTCGCGGCCGATGCCGCTGCGGTTGCCGTCCAGCGCCAGTGCGGCCGGCGTGCGTGCCTTCCATTCGGCGGCATCGACCAGGGCGTCCACGGTCCCGGCCTCGGCGTCGATGCGCACGGGGTCGCCATCGCGCAGCTTCGCCAGCGGCCCGCCGGCGGCGACCTCGGGCGTGAGGTGGATCGCCGCCAGCACCTTGCCCGAGGCGCCGGACAGGCGGCCATCCGTCAGCAGCGCGACGCGCTGGCCGCGGTCCTGCAGCGCCGACAGGGTGGGCATCAGCTTGTGCAGCTCGGGCATGCCGTTGGCACGCGGCCCCTGGCCGCGCACCACCGCGATGAAATCGCCTTCCAGGGTCCCGGCCTGGAACGCCGCCAGCAGGGCGTCCTGGGCGTCGAAGATGCGCGCCGGCGCCCGGATCCGGCGGAGCTCCGGCGCGACCGCGGAAATCTTCACCACGGCGCGGCCGAGATTGCCCTGCAGCCGGCGCAGGCCGCCTTCGGCATCGAACGGCGCGCTGACCGGGCGCACGATGTCGAGGTCGCCCGACTGCGCCGGAGGGGCGCGCCAGCGCAGGGCCAGATCGTCCAGATACGGCTGCATCGCCTGCTGGCGCAGGCTGCCGCCATGCACGCAGGCGATGTCCTCGTGCAGCAGCCCGGCGTCCAGCAGCTGCGCAATCACGAAGCCGATCCCGCCGGCCGCCTCGAAATGGTTGATGTCGGCCGGGCCGTTCGGATAGATCCGCGCCAGCAGCGGGGTGGCGCGCGAGAGCTCGTCCAGGTCGTCCCAGTTGATCTGCAGCCCGGCCGCGCGCGCGATCGCCACCAGGTGCAGGCTGTGGTTGGTGGAGCCGCCGGTGGCGGCCAGCCCCACCATCGCGTTGACGATCGCCTTCTCGTCGATGGTCCGCGCCAGTGGGCGGTAGTCCCCGCCCAGCGCGGTGATGCGCAGCGCCTGCTCGGCGGCGGCCACGGTCAGGGCGTCGCGCAGCGGGGTGTTCGGCGGTACGAAGGCGCTGCCAGGCAGGTGCAGGCCCATCACCTCCATCAGCATCTGGTTGGAGTTGGCGGTGCCGTAGAAGGTGCAGGTGCCGGGCGCGTGGTAGGAGGCGGCCTCGGCGTCCATCAGCTCCTCGCGGCTGGCCTGCCCGAGCGCGTAGCGCTGGCGGACCTCGGCCTTCTGCTTGTTGGGGATGCCCGAGGGCATCGGCCCGGCCGGCACGAAGATCACCGGCAGGTGGCCGAAGGCGAGCGCGCCCATCAGCAGGCCCGGCACGATCTTGTCGCACACGCCCAGGCACAGCACGGCGTCGAAGGTGTCGTGCGACAGCGCCACCGCGGTGGCCATCGCGATCACGTCGCGCGAGAACAGCGACAGCTCCATCCCGGCGCGGCCCTGGGTGACGCCGTCGCACATCGCCGGCACGCCGCCGGCCACCTGCGCGCTGCCGCCGGCGTTGCGCGCCGCCATCCGGATCAGCGCCGGGTAGTGCTCCATCGGCTGGTGCGCGCTGAGCATGTCGTTGTAGGCCGTCACGATCCCGATGTTGCCGCCGCGTCCGGCGCGCAGGGCCGGCTTGTCTTCGCCGGCCGCCGCGAAGGCATGCGCGAGGTTGCCGCACGAGAGTTTGTGGCGGTACGGGCCCTGGATGCGCGCCGCGTCCATCCGCGCCAGGTAGTCGGCGCGGGTGGCGCGGCTGCGCTCAGCGATGCGGGCGGTGACGCGTTCGACGACGGGGTGCAGCGGGGGGCTCATCAGGGGCTCCAGTGGAGGTGGATCGGCGCGCCGGCATGCAGCAGTGCGGCGACCGGGAAGGGCGCATGCGGGTCGCGGCGGGCCTGGTCCAGCACCGCGCGCTTGTCGTGGCCGGTGACCGCCAGGTGCACGCCGCCTGCGCGCAGCAGGCGCGGCAGGGTCAGGCTGATGCGCGCGAACGGCGCTTCCGGCGGCAGCGGGTCGGGCAGGGTGGCGATGGCGTCCATGCCGCTGTCCAGTGCCAGGCCGTCGGCCAGGTTGGCGGCGCCCGGGAACAGCGAGGCGATGTGGCCGTCCGCGCCCATCCCGAGCAGCACCGCGTCGAACGGCTGTGGGTGTGCGGCGAGCAGCGCG
>CAYYAT010000249.1:0-3070 GCA_964469595.1 uncultured Thermomonas sp. | reverse complement strand
CGGAGCAATACGCAGGGAACACGCATGGCTAGACCGATCGGCATCCTGATGGTGTGCCTGGGCAATATCTGCCGCTCGCCGACCGCCGAGGGCGTGCTGCGCGCGCGCCTGGACGCGGCCGGGTTGAGTGAGCGGGTGCGGGTGGATTCGGCCGGCACCGGCGATTCGCACCTTGGCCAGGCCCCGGACCCGCGCGCGATCGCCTGTGCGGCCGGGCACGGGATCGATATTTCCGGCTTGCGCGCAAGGCGTCTGACGATCGAGGATTTCGATGCCTTCGACCTCGTGCTGTGCGCCGACCGCACCATCCTGCACGAGGCCCGCATCCGCAAGCCGCGCACCTCGCACGCGCAGGTGGAGCTGCTGCTGGACTGGGCCGGGCTGGGCAAGAAGGACGTGCCCGACCCGTACTACGGCACCGCGCGCGACTTCGAGCATGCGTTCCGGCTGGTGGATGCCGCCGCGCAGGGGATCCTCGAGCGGGTGCGTCAGGGGCGGCTCTGATCCGATGGCACGGCGCTCGCCGCCCGTTCCGGAGTTCGATGGCCGCGCGTTCGCCGCGGCGCTGCCGCTGGCCCCGGGCGTGTACCGCATGTTCGATGCGGCCGGCGGGCTGCTGTACGTCGGCAAGGCGCGCGCGCTGCGCAACCGCGTCGGCAGCTATTTCAACGCCACCCCGAAGCCGGCGCGGATCATGGCGATGCTGGCCCAGGTGGCGCGCATCGAAACCACCGTCACCCACAGCGAAGCCGATGCGCTGCTGCTGGAAAACCAGCTGATCAAGTCGCTGCAGCCGCGCTACAATGTGATGCTGCGCGACGACAAGAGCTACCCGTTCGTGCTGCTGACCCGCGAGGAATGGCCGCGGCTGGCCTTCCATCGTGGCCCACGCGCGATCCCGGGGCGCTATTTCGGGCCATACCCGAGCGCCGCCTCGGTGCGCGAGACGCTGGATCTGATGCACAAGCTGTTCCGCCTGCGCAGCTGCGAGGACAGCGTGTTCCACAACCGCAGCCGGCCCTGCCTGCAGTACCAGATCGGCCGCTGCAGCGCGCCCTGCGTGGGGCGGGTGGAGGCGACTGAATACGCCGATGCGGTGCGCCGCGCCGGCCTGTTCCTGGAGGGCAAGGGCCAGCAGCTGGGCGAGGAGCTGGCGGCGGCGATGCAGGCGGCCAGCGCGGCGCTGGAGTTCGAGCAGGCCGCGCGCCTGCGTGACCTGATCGCGACCATCCGCAAGCTGCAGGCGCGCCATACCATGGACGGCCGCAGCGCCGACCTCGACGTGCTGGGGGTAGCGATCCAGGGCGGAGCGGCCTGCGTGCAGCTGCTGGCATTCCGCGGCGGCCGCAATCTCGGCACCCGCGCGTTCTTCCCGAAGACCAATGGCGAGGACAGCGCGGGCGAGGTGCTGGCCGCGTTCGTCTCGCAGTACTACGCCGAACAGCCGCCACCGGCGGAGATCGTTCTGGATGGCGACATCCCCGAGCGCGCGCTGATCGAGCAGGCACTGTCGGAGCACGCCGGGCGCAAGGTCGCCCTGCGCATCAGCGTACGCGGCGAGCGCGCCGCCCACCTCGAGCTGGTGCGCCGCAACGCCCAGCTGACCCTGGCCACCGAGCTGGCCAGCAGCGGCGCGCAGCAGGCACGGGTGGAGGCTCTGCGCGAGCTGCTGGGCCTGCCCGAACCGCCGGCGCGGATCGAATGCTTCGACATCAGCCACACCCTCGGCGAGGCCACGGTGGCCTCGTGCGTGGTGTTCGACGCGCACGGCCCGGTGCGCAAGCAGTATCGGCGCTACAACATCGCCGGGATCGAGCCGGGCGACGACTATGCGGCCATGCGCCAGGCGCTGCAGCGCCGCTACCGGCCCGCCGCCGAGGGCGCGCCGGAGGCGGTGCTGCCGGACGTGCTGCTGATCGACGGCGGCGCCGGGCAGGTGGCGCAGGCGCGCGACGTGCTGACCGACGCCGGCATCACCGGGATCGCGCTGGTCGGCGTGGCCAAGGGCCCGGAGCGCAAGCCGGGAGCCGAGACCCTGCTGCTGCCGGATGGGCGCGAGGTGCAGCCCGGGGCGGCCTCGCCGGCGCTGCAACTGGTGCAGCAGGTGCGCGACGAGGCGCACCGCTTCGCCATCACCGGCCACCGCGGCAAGCGCCAGAAGGCGCGTAGCAGCAGCCGGCTGGAGGACATCCCCGGGATCGGGCCGCGCCGGCGGGCCGCGCTGCTCAAGCATTTCGGCGGGCTGCAGGGGCTCAAGGCCGCGCCGGTGGACGAGATCGCCAGGGTCGAAGGCGTCAACCGCGCGCTGGCGCAGCGCCTGTGGGATGCCCTGCACGGGCTGGCGCAGGCCGCGCCGGGCGAGGGCGACCAGTAGAATGCGCGGATGACGCTGACCGTCCCGACCTGGCTGACCCTGGCCCGCATCGCCCTGATCCCGGTGCTGGTGGTGGTGTATTACCTCGACTACCGCTGGTCGAACCTGGCCGCCACCGTGGTGTTCGCCGCGGCCTCGCTCACCGACTGGCTGGACGGCTGGATCGCGCGCCGCTACCGCCTGTTCTCGCGCTTCGGCGCGTTCCTCGACCCGGTGGCGGACAAGCTGATGGTCTCCACCGCGCTGGTGATCACCGTGCAGCACCACCACACGGTGTGGATGGCGCTGTGGGCCAGCGTGATCATCGGCCGCGAGATCGCGGTGTCGGCCCTGCGCGAGTGGATGGCCGAGTTGGGCCAGCGCGCCAAGGTGGCGGTGGCGCTGGTGGGCAAGGTCAAGACCATCGTGCAGATGGTGGCGCTGGGGTTCCTGTTGTACCGCGCGCCGGTGCTCGGGATCCCGGTGTTCCTGATCGGCGAGTGGCTGCTGGCGGCGGCGGCGATGTTGACCCTGTGGTCGGGCTTCGAATACCTGCGCGCGGCGTGGCCGACCCTGCTGGCGGACGAACCGCGGACCGGAGACGAAAAAAATCCGTGAGACCCTGTTGACGCCCTGAAAAAAGCCCGTAGAATGGCGGGCTCAACGCGGGAATAGCTCAGTTGGTAGAGCACGACCTTGCCAAGGTCGGGGTCGCGA
>CAYYAT010000248.1:0-3115 GCA_964469595.1 uncultured Thermomonas sp. | reverse complement strand
CCACTAGCCTTGGGATTTCCTGCAAAACCGACCACAAGATGTTGTGGCCAACCGGGAAGACCATAGCCACGCCTCCGGCCCAAGTCAACGCGAAATTTGCACGCCCCCGGCTTGCAATCCCGCGCCCGCCGCTGACACCCGCCAAGGATGCGCGTTCCACGCAATCCGGTGCGTGTTCGGCGTGGAACTGAATGCGGGGTTCGGCAATGTTGCGCTGCGACGAACCCCCACCGCCCAACCGCTTCAGCCACGATTGCGCAAGCTGCGGCGCGTCTCGGCAATACTTGCGGCCTGGCCCGCCGTTGCGACTGATTGCCGCGTATGAAGACCGCCACCAAGACCCTGCTCGCCCTGACCGCCGCCGCCGCGTTCGGCGGCTTTGCCGCCACCGGGCTGAACCTGCTGCTGGAACAGCCGGCGCGTGCCGCCGCGGCCACCCCGGCGGCGCCGGTGGCCGGCGGCACCCTGCCGGCGGCGGTGGCGGGCACCCCGGTGCCGTCGCTGGCGCCGATGCTCAAGCGCGTGCTGCCGGCGGTGGTGAGCGTGAACACCAGGCAGGTGGTGCGGGTGAATACCCCGTTCGGCGACGACCCCGTGTTCCGCCGCATCTTCGGCATTCCGGCCGAACGCATCGCGCAGTCGCTGGGCTCGGGCGTGATCGTGGACGCCCAGCGCGGGCTGGTGCTGACCAACAACCACGTGGTCGAAGACGCCGACGAGGTGCAGGTGACCCTGGCCGACGGGCGCAGCCTCAAGGCCCAGTTCGTCGGCAACGATCCCGACACCGACATCGCGCTGATGCGGATCCCGGCGCAGAACCTGACCGCGATCCCGCTGGCGAACAGCGACCAGCTGCAGATCGGCGATTTCGTGGTAGCGATCGGCAATCCGTTCGGCGTGGGGCAGACGGTGACCTCGGGCATCGTGTCCGCGGTCGGCCGCAACAACCTGCCCGGCGCCGGCTACCAGAACTTCATCCAGACCGATGCCAGCATCAACCCCGGCAACTCCGGCGGCGCGCTGGTGAACCTCAACGGCGAGCTGGTCGGGATCAACACCGCCAGCTTCAACCCGCGCGGCTCGATGGCCGGCAACATCGGGCTGGGCTTCGCGATCCCCTCCAACCTCGCGCACCGGGTGATGGACCAGCTGCTGGCCGGCGGCGTGGTGCGCCGCGGCACCCTCGGCATCGACACCCAGGACGTGGACGCGCGGCTGGCGCAGGGCCTGGGCCTGGCCGAGGCGCGTGGCGCGGTGGTGACCCGGGTGTTCCCGGGCTCGGCCGCGGGTGCCGCCGGGCTGAAGGTGGGCGACGTGGTGGTGGCCGCCAACGGCCAGCCGATCGACAGCGCCGAGGCCCTGCGCAACTTCCAGGGCCTGCAGGCGCCGGACGCCACCGTGGTGCTGGACGTGCGCCGCGACGGCAAGCCACTGCGCATCAGCAGCGGCCTGCGCGAAGCGCCGAAGGCGCTGGACGGCGGCCAGCTGGATCCGCGCCTGGCCGGCGCACGCTTCGCGGAACTGCCCGAATCGCTGCGCCGGCAGGGCCTGGCCGGGGTGCTGGTGGAGCAGGTCCAGCGCGGCAGCCGCGCCGCCCAGAACGGCTTGCAACCCGGCGACGTGGTGCTGGCCGCCAGCAGCGGCGCGTTCAGCGATCTCACCGGATTCCGTGCCACCCTGTCCGCGCCGGTCCCGCAGCTGGTGCTGCGGGTGCTGCGCGGCAACGCCAGCGGGCAGCTGCCGATGCGCTGACCTCGGCGTTGACGCCATCCATGCAGCGCCGGTGCGACACTGCCGGCGCGATTCCCTTCCACCACCCGAGGACGCAGCAGATGAGCGAGCACACCGAAGCGGTCAAGAGCAACCTGGGCGAGGCCGGCACGCACCTGAAGCAGGCTGCCAGCGCTGCCGGTGGCGCGGTGAAGAACGCCGCCAGCGCGGCCGGCGACGAGCTGCGCCTGGGCAAGGCGCAGGTGAAGGCCGAGCTGGCCGACGGCGCGGTGGCCGGGCTGGGCGCGGCCGAGCACCTGGGCGGCGCCGCGGGCGAACAGATGAACGCGCTGATGGACAAGGGCCGCGACCTGCTGGACAGCGCTTCCGAGCTGATCCGCGAGCGTCCGCTGGCGGCATTCGGAGTGGCATTCGCCGCCGGCTTCATCCTGTCCAAGCTCGCCCGCAGCGACAAGTAAGCCGCCGATGGCCACGGGGGAGCCGCGGCAGGCCGCGGGCGAAGGCGCCGGTACGGGGCAGGCCGATGCGCATGTGGACACGGCGGCAGGCGTCGCCGACACCCTGCGCGCGCTGGGCAGCGAGGGCCGTGCCGGCCTGCGCGCTACCCGCGATGCGCTGAAGGCGCTGCGGCTGCTGGTGGCGGCCGACATCGCGCTGGCGCGCGCGGCGCTGATCCGCGCGCTGGTGGGGGTCGCGCTGGCGGTGATCTTCGGCGGTTCGGCCTGGCTGCTGCTGATGGCGGCGCTGATCGCCGCACTGCAGGCGCTGGGGCTGTCGTGGCTGGCGGCCCTGCTGGTGACCGCGCTGCTCAGCCTGGCGGTCACCGCGGCCTCCGCGCTGGCGGCGATGCGCTATTTCGAGCACAGCAGCATGCGCGCCTCCCGCCGCCAGCTGGCGCGCCTGGGCCTGGGCGCGCTGGACGAGTTGGAAGCGCTGCTACGCCGCGACGCGCAGGAGCCGCCCGAGGCCGAGGCCGACGCACCCGGCGGCGATGCCGATGCCGATGGAGATGGCACTGGCGACGGCCACGCCCGACCGACCGGAGCCCCCACGCCATGAGTCTCGACCGCGGCTTCGATGCCCTGCTGCAACGCGTGCAGCACGCCGAGCATGCGCTCGCCGTGCGCGAACAGCGCGCGCAGCGCCAGTGGCAGCGCCTGCAATCCACCTGGCGCGCGGCCTGGACCCCGGGCCGGATTCTGGTCATCGGCCTCGCCCTCGGGTTCGCCAGCGGCCGCGCGCGCCCGCTGCGGCTGGCCGGCGAAGGCGGCGTGCTCGGCGCGCTGCGCGCGCTCGGCCCGCTGCTGGCCGCCATTGACGCGGTGCGCGCCGCCGCGTCGGGCATCGGCGGCGGCGACGACGCGGCATGAATTCGAACAGCAAC
>CAYYAT010000247.1:0-3149 GCA_964469595.1 uncultured Thermomonas sp. | reverse complement strand
CAAGGGTACCAGCGTGGACGGGCTGGTGGCGGCGGGCGTGGTCGAATCTGCCCGCAGGTGGACGGCGCCGGGTTCGAACGCCTGCGCGCGGCCGGGATCGTGGTGGAACACGGCCTGCTGGAAGCGCAGGCGCGCGAGCTCAACCGCGGCTTCCTGTCGCGCGTCGAGCGCGGCCGCCCGTGGCTGCGGGTGAAGCTGGCGATGAGCCTGGACGGCCGCACCGCGCTGGCCAGCGGCGAATCGAAATGGATCAGCGGCGAGGCCTCGCGCCGCGACGTGCAGCGCTGGCGCGCGCGCAGCGGTGCGCTGCTGACCGGCGCCGGCACCGTGCTTGCGGACGATCCCCACCTGACCGTGCGCCTGGACGACGGCAGCGCCTTCGCGCCGCCGCTGCGAGTGGTGCTGGATGCCCACCTGGCCAGCGTCGCGCGCGGCCACGTGCGCGAAGGCAGCGCGCCCACCCTCTACCTGCATGCGCCGGATGCCAAGCTCCCGCACGGGCTGGCGATCGAGCATGCGCCCGCGCCGGTCCACGGCACCCGCTTCGACCTCGACGCCGTGCTGCGCCTGCTGGCCGCGCGCGGCATCAACGAGGTGCAGGTGGAAGCCGGCGCCACCCTCGCCGGCGCCTTCCTCGCCGCCGGCCTGGTCGACGAGCTGCTGCTCTACGTCGCCCCGGTCCTGCTCGGCGATACCGCCCGCCCGCTGTTCGCCGGCCTGCCGATCGCGCACATGGCGCAGCGCTTCCACCTGCAGCCGGTTGACTGCATCCCGCTCGGCGACGACCTCCGCCTGCGCCTGCGGCCGCAGGCGCGCGCAGCCGGGGCGGCTGCCTGAGCCGGCGGCACCGTCCGCGGAACCCTGGGTTCCGGCGCCCGTCCGCACCCGGGCCGGCCGCCGTGCGGTGCTAGACTTGCCCGCGCCGGTTCGCCGGCACCACATCATTCACGAAACGTCTTCAGGGCGGGGTGGAAGTCCCCACCGGCGGTAGGCGCGGCGTTCCCTCGGCGAGGGGCGGCCCGCGCGAGCCCGCGAGCGCTTCCCGGCCGGGCCGGCGGGAAGGTCAGCAGACCCGGTCGCATGCCGGGGCCGACGGTCACAGTCCGGAAGGAAGAAGACGCACCCGCGCGGCCCCCGCCGCGCGTCTGCGCGCGCCTTGCCGGCGTTTCCCGTGCCATGCGGGAGACTTGCGGACATGTTCACTGGATTGATCGAGGGCGTCGGCGCGCTGCGCGCGCGCGAGATGCGCGGCGGCGATGCGCGGCTGGTGGTCGAGGCCGGCACGCTGCCGTTCGACGACGTGCATCTGGGCGAGAGCATCGCGGTCAACGGCTGCTGCCTGACCGTGGTGGCGTTCGATGCCGCGAGCTTCGCGGTGGATGCCTCGCGCGAGACGCTGGCGCTGACCACCCTGGGCCGCCTGCCGCTCGGCGCGCCGCTGAACCTGGAGCGCGCGCTGCGGCCGTCCGACCGCCTCGGCGGGCACTTGGTCAGCGGCCACGTGGACGGGCTGGGCGAGGCCGAGGCCTGCTGGGAGGACGCGCGCGCGGTGCGCTGGCGCTTTTCCGCGCCGCGCGGGCTGCTGCGCTACATCGCGCATAAGGGCTCGGTGTGCGTGGACGGCGTCAGCCTGACCGTGAACGTCGTGGACGACGCGGGCTTCGAGGTCGCGCTGATCCCGCACACGGTGGCGCATACCGCCTTCCATGCCCTGCGCGTGGGCGATGCGGTGAATCTGGAAGTGGACCTGCTGGCGCGCTACCTGGAACGCCTGCGGCAGACGGAGGATTGGACATGAGCTTCGCAAGCATCCCGGAACTGCTGGACGAGCTGCGCGCCGGGCGCATGGTGGTGGTGGTGGACGACGAGGACCGCGAGAACGAGGGCGACCTGATCATGGTCGCCGAGCTGGTCAAGCCGTCGGACATCAACTTCATGGTGACCCACGCGCGCGGGCTGGTGTGCCTGTCGCTGACCCGCGAGCGCTGCACCCAGCTGGGCCTCAACCCGATGGTGCGCGACAACACTTCCCCGCATCACACCAACTTCACGGTTTCGATCGAGGCCGCCGAAGGCGTCACCACCGGCATCAGCGCCTACGACCGCGCGCACACCATCCGCACTGCGGTGCGCCCGGATGCCAGGCCGTCCGATCTCAGCCAGCCCGGCCACATCTTCCCGCTCACCGCGCAGCCGGGCGGCGTGCTGACCCGCGCCGGGCATACCGAGGCGGCCTCGGACCTCGCCCGGCTGGCGGGCTTCGAGCCGGCCGGGGTGCTGGTGGAGATCCTCAACCCCGACGGCAGCATGGCGCGCCGGCCCGAGCTGGAGGTGTTCGCGCGCGCGCATGGGCTGAAGATCGGTTCGATCGAAGACCTGATCCGGCACCGGCTGGAGACCGAACACACGGTGGAACGGATCGACAGCCGTCTGATCGAAACCGACCACGGCGCATTCACCCTGCACACCTACCGCGACCGGCTCACCCGCGGCCTGCACTTCGCGCTGGCGCGCGGCACGTGGGACGCGGCCGACCCGGTGCTGGTGCGGGTGCAGGCGCAGAACCCGCTGGCGGATGCGCTGCACTGGCGGCGCGCCGATTTCGGCCCGCTGGTGGGCGACGTGCTGGCGATGATCGCCGGCGAAGGGCGCGGGGTGCTGGTGCTGCTGGGCGAGGCCCCGGACGCCGAGGCGGTGCTGGCGCGCATCCGCGAGCAGCCGGCCCCGCCGCCCTCGAAGGCCGGCGCGCTGGCGCAGTGGCGGCGCACCGGCGCCGGCTCGCAGATCCTGGCCGACCTCGGCCTGCGCCGGTTGCGGGTGCTGGGCACCCCGCGCCGCCAGGTCGGGCTGGCCGGCTACGGGCTGGAAGTGGTGGAGTACGCGGCCCTGCCGACGCGCTAAACTGCACGGCCCCATTGCCTGCCGACGCCGATGCCGCACCTCGAAGGCGACCTGCGCATCCATCCGGGTGCGCGCTTCGCGATCCTTGCCAGCCGCTGGAACCCGCGCATCGTGGATGCGCTGGTGGAGTCCGCGCGCGCCACCTTCCTCGCCAACGGCGTGCCCGAGGCCGGGATCGACGTGGTGCGGGTGCCGGGCGCGTGGGAGCTGCCGGTGGCCGCGCGCGCGCTGGCGCTGGCCGGCCGCCA
>CAYYAT010000246.1:0-3150 GCA_964469595.1 uncultured Thermomonas sp. | reverse complement strand
GCGCGGCGCTTACTCCCGCCCGCGCGTGGCCGCATCGGCCTGCGACTGCGTCGCCGGCTCCGCGGCGGCCGGCCCGGTGTCGGCCTGCCCGGCATCGGCCGCGAACAGTTCCTCCAACTCGCGGCGGGCATCGCGCGCGGCCTGCAGCAGCGCGTCCTCGTCGTCCTGCAGCAGGCGCTGCTGCTCCAGCAACGATTCGTCCCAGGCGCGGAAGCGCTGCACGCGGTCGTCCGCCTGCGCCGGCGGCATGCCCAGCGCCACCAGCACCTCGCGCCCCATCTCCAGGCTGCTGCCGTAGGTCTCGCGCAGCGCATGCGCGCCGAGGTCCACCAGCTGCCAGGCGTGGCGACGGTCGCGCGCGCGCGCGAACACCCGCGCCTGCGGGTAGTGCTTGCGCACCAGCCGCACCATCCGCAGGCTGGCCTCGACCCCGTTGATGGCGACCACGAACACCTTCACCTGCGCCGCGCCGGCCGAGCGCAGCAGCGCGAGCCGGGTGGGGTCGCCGTAGTAGATCTGGTCGGTGCCGATCCGGCGCGACAGGTTCACCTGCTCGATGTCCGGGTCGATCGCGATGAACGGGATCCCCTGCGCGCGCAGCAGGCGCGCCACGATCTGCCCGAAGCGGCCGAACCCGGCCACCAGCACCTGCGACTGGCGGTCGGGGATGGCATCGTAGGCCTGCGCCTCGCGCGGCGCATGCACCGGCAGCAGGCGCGCATACAGCAGCAGCAACAGCGGGGTGGCCGCCATCGACAGGCCGACCACCGCGGTCAGGCGGTCGCGGGTGGCCGCGTCCAGCAGGCCGGCCTTGGCCGCCTCGCCGAACACCACGAACGCGAATTCACCGCCCAGCGCCAGCACCCCGGCCAGCATCCACGCGCCGCGCACGTCCAGCCGCCCGGGGCGCAGGCCGAGCGCGAACAGCAGCGCGCTCTTCACCGCCAGCAGCAGGACCACCCCGGCCGCGACCAGCCACGGTTCGGCCAGCACCCGCTGCACGTCGATGCCCATGCCCACGGCCATGAAGAACAGCCCCAGCAGCAGGCCCTCGAACGGGCGGATCTGCGCCTCCAGCTCGTGCCGGTATTCGGATTCGGCCAGCAGCACGCCGGCCAGGAACGCGCCCAGCCCGGCGCTGAGGCCGGCCGACTGCATCAGCCAGGCGCTGCCCAGCACCACCAGCAGGGCCGCGCCGGTGAACACCTCGGGCATGTCGGCGCGCGCGATCGCGCGGAACAGGTGGCGCAGCAGGTAGCGTCCGCCCACCACCAGCGCCGCGATCACCGCCAGCGCGCGCAGTACGTCCGCGCCCTCCAGGCCGGCGCCCTTGGCTTTGCCCAGCAGCGGGATCGCCGCCAGCAGCGGGATCGCCGCCAGGTCCTGGAACAGCAGGATCGCAAACGCCAGCCGGCCGTGGTCGCTCGCCAGTTCCTTGCGCTCGGCCAGCAGCTGCAGCCCGACCGCGGTGGACGACAGCGCCAGCCCCAGCCCGACCACCAGCGCCGCCTTCCAGCCCAGTCCGGCGAGCAGGGCCAGCCCACCCAGCGCGGCGCCGCCCAGCAGCACCTGCAGCCCGCCGACCACGAAGATCGGCCGCCGCATCAGCACCAGCCGCGGCAGCGACAGCTCCAGCCCGATCACGAACAGCAGCATGACCACGCCGATCTCGCTGGCGGCCAGCACCGATTCCGGGTTGCGCACCACCGCCAGCTCGTGCGGGCCCAGCAGCACGCCAGTGGCGAGGTAGGCCAGGATCGCGCCCAGCCCCAGCCGCTTGAACAGCGGCACCGCCAGCACTGCGGCCAGCAGGAAGACCAGAGCCAGTTCCAGGCCGTCGCTATCCATCCAGAGGGGGTCCGTGCGTAGGGGCGTACCGGCGGCCAGCTTACGGCACGCCAGCGGGCGTGGGCGCCTGGGTGGCGCAGCGGCTGGCCTTGATGCGGGCGTCGATCGCGTCGAACTCGGCCTGGCGCGCGCGGCGGGTGTCGTCGCCGGCGTAGCGCAGCTTGAACTCCGCATCGTCCAGACGCCGGTACCAGGCCGCGCACAGCTGCGCCTCCGGGACCGCGGCGCAGTCGTCGTGCTTAACCTCGCAGGCCGCGCCCAGGCCGGGGTCCGGGCGGCCGTCGATGCCCACCACCTGCAGCGGCGCGCAGCGCGCCGGCGGGCTCGCGGTCTCGCCGAAATAGGTGTCGCCCTCCCAGGTCCGGCACTGGTACAGCGCCGCCGGCGGCGGCAGCCCGGCGGCCTCGGGCGCGGGCGTGCGCTGCGGGCGCGGGCCGCCCACCTGCACGAACTCGCCGTACTGCACCGGCGCCGGCACGTCCGCCGCGGCTGGCTTGGGCGGCGGCGCGGGCACCGCCTTGACCTCGCCCACCCGGCGGATTTCCTGGCGCATGCCGGGCGCGCACGGGGTGCCGTTCTGCATCGACACCCGGCCCTGGGCATCGGTGCATTTGTAGAACACGGTCTCCTGCGCCAACGCCGGCGTCGCCAGCGCGCACAGCCACAGCAGGCAGGCGAGGCGACGCATCCTCAGTGCCCGCCGCAGTCGTTGTCGAGGCGCGCGTTGAGCGCGCGCTCCTCGCTGCGCAGGGCGTCGCGCTCCTTCTCCTGCGCGTTGAAGAAGCGGGTACGCAACTCGGCGCGGCGATCGCGCAGGCGCGCGCAGGCCTCCTGCGGCGGCAGCATTGCGCAGTCGTCGCGCACCCAGGTGCCGCCACCGCCGACCAGCGGCCAGCGATGGTGGCCGGCGTCCGGGGCCAGAGGACGCGGCGCGGCGGGAGCGACCCCGGCGGGCCGCGGCAGGCGGTAGCCCAGCGTCCACAGCGGCACCCAGCGCGGATTGCCGCGGCCGTCGTCGCTGGTGTAGCGGGTGCCGTCGGGGGTGACGCATTCGTACAGCGGTCGCGGCGGCGCCAGGTACACGATGGGCGCGGGTGCGGCGGGCGGCGGCTGGACCGGCGGCCGCGGCGGCGCGGCAGGGGGCGCAGGCGGCGCATCCCGCGGGCGCAGCATCTGGCGCTCCTGCTGGGCCTGGCCGCGGGCACAGGGGGCATCCTGCAGGCTGACCTTGCCGGCGGCGTCGGTGTAGCGGTACACGGTGACCGACGCCGCAGCGGGCGCGGGCGGCACCTGCGCCGCACC
>CAYYAT010000245.1:0-3152 GCA_964469595.1 uncultured Thermomonas sp. | reverse complement strand
CGTGCTGGTGGACTGACCGCGCCGCGGGCGTGCGCCGCCTGCACGTCATCCAGCTGCTGCCCGCGCTGGACGCCGGTGGCGTCGAGCGCTCGACCCTCGAGATCGCGCAGGCGCTGACCGCTGCCGGTCATCGCGCCAGCGTGGTCTCGGCCGGTGGGCGCCTGCTGCCGGCCCTGCAGTCCTCCGGTGCGACCCACGTCGCGCTGGACATCGGCCGCAAATCGCCGCTGGTGCTGCGCCACGTGCCGGCGCTGCGCCGCCTGTTCGCCACCGCCGACGTCGTGCACGCGCGCTCGCGCCTGCCGGCCTGGCTGGCCTGGCTGGCGCTGCGCGGCATGCCGGATGCGACCCGCCCGCATTTCGTCACCAGCGTGCACGGGCTGAACTCGCCGTCGCGCTACAGCGCGATCCTGACCTCCGGCGAGCGCGTGGAATGCGTATCCGAAGCCGTGCGCGCGCACGTGCTGCGGCATTACCCGGCGACCGACCCCGCGCGGCTGGTGATGATCCCGCGCGGGGTCGATCCCGCCGCATTCCCGCGCCGGCCGCATCCCGATCCGCAGGCGCGCGCGCGCGTGGCGCAGGGGCATCCAGCGCTGGGCGGGGACGGCCCGCTGCTGCTGCTGCCGGGGCGGGGCACCCGCCTGAAAGGCCATGCCGATGCCATCGCGCTGCTGGCGCGGCTGCGCGCGGACGGGCTGGACGCGCGCCTGTGGCTGGCCGGCGCGCTGCAGCCGGGGCGGGAGCGCTACGTGCGCGAACTGCAGGCGCAGGCGCACGCCGCCGGAGTGGCGCAGGCGCTGGCCATCACCGCGCCCACCGCGGCCATCGCCGCGGCGTATGCGGCCAGCGACCTGGTGCTGCAGCTCTCGCGCCAGCCGGAGGCGTTCGGGCGCAGCGTGCTCGAGGCGTGGGCGGTGGGGCGGCCGGTGCTGGGCTGGGCGCACGGCGGGGTGGGCGAATCGCTGCAGCGCTGGGTGCCGGAGGGCGCGATCGCGCCGTTCGACCTGGACGCGCTGGTGGCGCGCGCGCGCGCCTGGTGCCTGCAGCCACCGCCGCTGCCGGCTACGATGCCGCCTTCGTTGCAGGCGATGCAGGAGGCAGGCTTGGCGCTTTACCACGCGGTACTCGGGGCATGAACGGAGCGCGGATCGAGCCGGCGCGCGCGCTGCGCTGGGCGCCGGGCTGGGTGCTGCTGGTGGTGGCGCTGTGGCCGCTGCACGGCATCGCGACGGCGCTGCTGGCACTGGGCGCACTGCTGGCCGCAGGTGATCTGGCGTTGCGCCGCTTCCGCGGAGGACTGGGCCTGATGTCGGGGCCGGCGTGGGCGCTGACCTGCGTGCTGTTCGCCGCGTATTGGCTGCCGGAGCTGCTGTCGCTGATCGGCGCGGTCGACTGGGTGCAGGGCCTGCGCAAGGTGCTGGCCGACATTCTGATACTGCCCCTGCTATGGCTGGCCGCCGCCGCAGTGGCGCCGGTGCGCGGGCGGCAGGTGGTGTTTACCGGGTTGGGCCTGATCGCGCTGGCGTGGACGGCGGATGCGCTGATCGCGGCCGCGACCGGCACCAGCCCGCTGTTCTGGCTGCTCGCCCAGGGGCGACTGGCGCTGCTCGGGCAGCCGCTGTGCCTGCCGCAGGACGTGATCGCGCCCGGCCGCCTGGCCGGGGTGTTCGGGCCGTGCAATCCCAAGCTCGGGATCGTGCTGGCCAGCCTGTCGCCATTCGCGCTGGAGATGGCGTGGCAGCGCGCGGGACGCCCCGGCTGGGTGCTGGCGGCGCTGGCGATCGGCGCGGTGGTGCTGCTGGCCGGCGCGCGCGCGGCCTGGCTGACGTATGCGCTGGTGCTGCTGTGGTCGGGCTGGCGCGCGCTGGGCCGGCGTGAGCTGCTGGCGCTGCTGGCGGTGATGCTGCTGGGGATGGGCGCGCTGGCGACGCGCTCGCCGCTGCTGCAGGAGCGGGTGCAGCGCAGCGCGCAGATGCTGGCGGCGGAGCCGCAGGCCGTGGATGCGGCGCTGTCCGGACGGCTGCGGATCTGGTCGGGGGCGCTGTGCATGCTGCGCGCGCATCCCCTCAACGGGGTCGGCGTGCGCGGGTTCCGCGCGGCGTTTCCGGCGTGCGATCCGCATCCGGAACGGGTGCCGGCATGGGGCGCGGGGCCGCCGCTGCACGCGCACCAGCTGGTGCTGGAAGTGGCCAGCGAGACCGGCCTGATCGGCCTGCTGCTGTGGCTGGCGGGCGCCGCGCTGGCGTGGCGGGCCTGGCGTTATGCCGACCCCGTCGCGCGTGCGCGCGCGCACCCGGCGATGCTGGCGCTGGCGGTCAGCGTGTTCCCTCTGAACACCCATCTGGCGGCGTATTCGACGTTCTGGGGCAGCGTGCTGCTCCTGCTGGCGGGGCTGTATGCCGGCAGCCTGTGGGGACCGGTGGAGCCGGATCAGCAGTAGCGGGAGACGCCGTCGGGCTGGCGTTTGAAGCGGCGGTGCAGCCACAGGTACTGGCTGGGCGCCTGCCGCACCATCGCCTCGATCGCCGCGTTCACCGCCGCGCTGTCGGCCACCGCGTCCTCGGTCGGGAACGGCGTCAGCGGCTCGCCCACCCGCAGCAGGTAGCGGTCGCCCTCGCGGCGATGGAAGAACGGCACCACCGCGCAGCCGGTCATCCGCGCGAACTGGTGGGTGGCGGTGATGGTCGCCGCCGGCATGCCGAAGAACGGCGCGAATACGGTGTCCTTGCCGCGCATGTCCTGGTCGGGCGCGTACCACAGGATGCCGCCGCGCTTGAGGTGGCGCAGCGCGCCGCGTGTGTCGCGGTTGGCGAACATCGCGCTGGCGTAGCGCAGCCGCCCGCGCAGCACCGCCCATTCCATCACCGCGCCGCGATGCTTGCGATACATCCCCGCCAGCGGCACGTGGTCGCACAGCAGCCGGCCGCAGATTTCCAGGGTCATGAAGTGGCCGGATACCAGTAGGATCCCGCGCCCCTCCGCCTGCAGCTGCTGCAGGATCTCCAGCCCTTCGATGCGGGCGCTGGCGCGCATCGGCGTGATCTTTCCCCACCAGGCGCGCGCGAACTCGAACAGGCCGATGCCGACGTCGCGGAAATTGGCGCGCAGCAGGGCCTCGCGCGCCGCCGCGTCGAGCTCCGGCAGGCACA
>CAYYAT010000244.1:0-3234 GCA_964469595.1 uncultured Thermomonas sp. | reverse complement strand
GCGCTGGACAAGGAAGTGCCGCTGAAGTCCGGCGGCTACCTGGTGATCGACCAGACCGAGGCGATGACCACGGTGGACGTCAATACCGGCAGTTTCCTCGGCCAGCGCAGCCTCGAGGAAACCGCCTTCCGCACCAACCTGGAGGCGGCACAGGCGGTGGCGCGCCAGCTGCGCCTGCGCAACCTGGGTGGGATCATCATCATCGATTTCATCGACATGCACGATGCCGAGCATCGCCGGCAGGTGCTGCGCACGCTGGAGAAGTCGCTGGCCAAGGACCACGCCAAGACCACGGTGTACGACTTCTCGCCGCTGGGGCTGGTGGAGATGACCCGCAAGCGCACGGTGGAATCGCTGGAGCGCCAGCTGTGCGAGCCCTGCCATGAATGCGGCGGGCGCGGCATGGTCAAGACCGCCGAGACCGTGACCTACGAGATCTTCCGCGAGATCGTGCGCGCGGTGCGCCAGTTCGAGGCGGCGCGGCTGCTGGTGATCGCTTCGCCCAAGGTGGTGGCGCGGATCACCGACGAGGAATCGAACGCGGTGGCCGAGTTGGAAGAGTTCATCGGCAAGTCGATCCGCTTCCAGGCCGACGCCCAGTACCTGCAGGAGCAGTTCGATGTGGTGCTGCTCTGACGCCACGGCGGTGCCTGTCCGGCGTGCGCGCGGCGGGGGCACGCCGGCATGAGCATGCCCTGGCGCCACCGCCTGCGCCTGCTGCGCCGCGGCCTCTGGTATGTGCTGGCGCTGCTGCTGCTGGCGGTGGCGTTGGTGGTGACCGTGGCCAGTCAGCTGCTGCCGTTGCTGCAGCAGCATCCTCGGCAGATCGCGGCCTGGTTGAGCGCGCGCGCGCACCATCCGGTGGCGTTCGACCGCGTGAGCACCGAATGGACGCGGCGCGGCCCGCTGCTGCGGCTGGACAACCTGCGGGTGGGCGAGGGCGCGCATCCGCTGGCGATCGGGGATGCCGAGCTGCTGGTCGCGCCCTACACCGGCTGGCTGCCGGGGCGCTCGCTGACCGAACTGCGCCTGCGCGGGCTGGACCTGACCCTGCTGCGCGACCCGAACGGCCAGTGGCGGGTGCGCGGCCTGCCCGGCCAGCAAACCGATAGCAACCCCCTGGACACGCTGTCGCAGCTGGGCGAGCTGCAGCTGGCGCAGGCGCGGCTGCGGGTGCTGGCGCCGGAGCTGCGGCTGGACCTGGTGCTGCCGCGGATCGATTTGCGCCTGCGCGTCAGCGGCGCGCGGGTGGACGCCGGCGCGCGCGCCTGGCTGCACCGCGCCGGCCAGCCGTTCGACGTGGCCGGCACGCTGGACCGCGCCAGCGGCGATGGCCGCGTGTATGCCGGCAGCCGCCAGGCCGACCTGGCCGAGCTCGCCGGGGTACTGGCCTGGGGCGGGGTCGCGCCGCAGGCCGGGCACGGCCGCGCCCAGGCCTGGGCCACGCTGAAGGGCCTGCGGGTGGTGGCGATGCGCGCGGTGGCCGACCTCGATGGCGTGGTCCTGCGCGGCCGCGCGCCGGGGCCGGGCCAGCCGCTGCCGGTGCAGGCGCTGGGGCCGGTGGCACTGGATGCGGCTTGGGCCGGCACCATCGATGCCTGGCAGGCGCGCGCGCCGCGCCTGCGCATCGGCCAGCAGCAGCTGGACGGGTTGGCGCTGGCCGGCGGCCACGGCCTTGCGCTGCGCGCGGCGCACGTGGACATGCAGCCGCTGCTGCAGCTGGCGGCGCTGGGCGATGCGCTGCCGCCCGGGATGCGCCACTGGCTGCGCGCGGCGCGCCCGGCCGGTGCGCTGGACGAAGTGGAGTTCGCCGCCGACGGCCAGGGCCGTCTGCGCGCCCGCCTGCGCGCCAGCGGCCTGCGCTTCGAGCCGGTCGGGAATGCGCCGGGCCTGCGCGGGGTCGGGGGCTGGCTGCTGGCCGACCAGGACGGGCTGCGCCTGCGCTTCGATCCCGGTGCGCAGGTGGTGTTCGACTGGCCGGCCGGTTTCGGCGTGCCGCATGCCTTCACCCTCGACGGCGAGGCAGTGGCCTGGCGCGACGGCGACGGCTGGGACGTGCAGACCCCGGGGCTGGCCATCAGCGGCGGCCCGCTGCAGGTCCGGGCGCGCGGCGGGATCGGCTTCCAGGGCGACGGCAGCCGCCCGCATCTGGACATCGCAGCTGATATCGGGCAGGTGCCGGTGACTGCCGCGCGCGGCTTCTGGGTCCACTACCTGATGCCGAAGGCGACGGTGGATTGGCTGGATACGGCCTTGCGCGGCGGCGTGCTGCGCGAGGCGCACGCGGTGGTGGCCGGCGACCTCGACGACTGGCCGTTCCGCGATGCGCCCGGGCTGGCCGGCGCCGGCGTGTTCCGGGTACAGGCCAAGGTGCAGGACGCCACCGTCAAGTTCCGCCCGGACTGGCCGGCGGCCGAGCACCTCGATGCCGATCTCGCGTTCGTGGCCGACGGCTTCAGTGTGGACGGGCGCGCCCGCCTGGGCGGGGTGCCGGTGACCACCCTGCGCGCCAGCATCGCCAGCTTCCACCAGCCGGACCTGACCGTGGATGCCGAAGCCGCCGGCGATGCCGGGCAGTTCCTCGCCCTACTGCGCGCCAGCCCGCTGCGCAAAGACAACGCCGCCACCCTCGACGCGCTGGCGGCGTCCGGCCCGGCGCAGGCCAGCCTGCACATGCTGCTGCCGCTGCATCACGACGCCCCGGCGCCGCAGCTGGACGGGCGCGTGGCGCTGTCTGGCGTGCGTCTGCTGCAGCGCCAGTACAAGCTCACGTTCGAACAGGTGCGCGGGACCTTGCGCTTCGACCACGACGGCTTCCAGGCAGACGGCCTGCAGGTGCGCCACGACGGCGTGCCGGGGCTGCTGTCGCTGCGCTCCGGCCCGCACGTGCGCGATCCGGCGCAGGCGTTCGAGGCGCAGTTGCAGACGAGCGCCGACATCGACGCCCTGCTGGACAGGGCCGGCAACCTGGAGTGGCTCAAGCCCTACGTGCGCGGCAGTTCGGCATGGACCACCGAGCTGGACGTGCCGCGCGCGGCTCCGGGCACGGCGCGCCTGCGCCTGCAATCCGCGCTGGTCGGCACCCGCTTCGATCTGCCCGCGCCGCTGGACAAGCCGGCGGCGCAGGCGCTGCCGGCCAGCCTCCAGCTGTCGCTGCCGCTGGAGAAGGGCGAGCTTTCCGTCAGCCTGGGCGACGTGCTGGCCCTGCGCAGCCGCAGCGCGGGCGGACAGACG
>CAYYAT010000243.1:0-3289 GCA_964469595.1 uncultured Thermomonas sp. | reverse complement strand
GGCGTGCGCCCCGGCTTCATCCACACCGACATCCATGCCAGCGGCGGCGAGCCCGACCGGATCGCCCGCATCGCGCCGTCGGTCCCGCTCGGCCGGGGCGGAACGCCGGAGGAAGTGGCCCGCGCGATCCTGTGGTTGCTGTCGGCGGAGGCCACCTACACCACGGGTGCGCTGCTGGACGTCAGCGGCGGTCGCTAGCCGACCCACGCAATGCCCCGGGCCTGACCGCGGCCACCGCACCCTCTGAAAGCCAGCACCGGGCGCGTCCCATTCCTGGCCGCAGACGACAGCCACTCGCGCAGGACACCAGCAGAATGGCGCAATCGGCACGAACCGCGTCGCCTGCGGCGCTGGCATCCCGCCAACGCAAGGAGTTCACTGCAAGCGAGTCGCAACGCACTGATGGGCCCATGTGCCCCCGGAGGCCAAAAGCATGCACGTCGGATTTATCGGCATCGGCACCATGGGCGCACCAATGGCTGGCCGCCTGCTGGATGCGGGTATCCGGCTATGCGTGTGGAACCGCACGCCAGAGCGCTGCGCTCCGCTGGCCGCACGCGGCGCAGTCGTGGCTTCCAGCATCGATGCCCTGTTCGCGGGATCCTCCATAGTGCTGTTGATGCTGCTGAACCAGCAGGCCGTGGACGCGGTGCTTGCCCGCGGCCAGGAGGCGTTCGCCACGCGGGTTTGCGGCCGCACGCTGGTGATGCTCGGCACGACCTCGGCCGAATACTCGCAGGCACTGGAAGCGGACGTCCGTCGCCATGGCGGCCGCTACGTGGAAGCGCCGGTGTCCGGTTCGCGCGGCCCGGCCGAGGATGGCAGCCTGGTCGGCATGCTGGCCGGTGAGCCCAGCGCCGTCGCCGACATCGCGCCCCTGCTGCAACCGCTGTGCCGCCAGATGGTGCATTGCGGGCAAGTGCCGTCCGCTCTGCGGATGAAACTGGCGGTCAATCACTACCTGGTGGTGCTGGTGGCCGCGCTGGCGGAAGCCACCCATGCCGCTGCGCGCAGCGGAGTGGATCTGCAGCTGTTCCGCGAGGTGCTGGATGCCGGGCCGATGGCCAGCATGGTTTCCCGGGCCAAACTGCAGAAACTGGTCTGCGGCGACTTCAGCGCGCAGGCCGCCATCCGCGACGTCGCGGTGATCGCCGACCTCGTCCGCCAGCAGGCCTGCGCCACGGGCATCGAGGCCCCGCTGATCGAGGCCGCCAGTCGCCTGTACGCAGCGGCGGACCGACGCGGCCTCTCCGATCTCGACATGGCCGCACTGCTGGAAGGATTGCCTGCCCGGCCATCGCCAGCGCGCGCCTGAGCAGTGCGCTGCCGGGACCGGCGCAGCCTGGCGCCAACCGGCTCAGGTCGCCGCCGCGATCTCCCGCAGCGCGCGTTCGAACACCTCCGGCGGCTGCCCGCCGGAAATCAGATGCTTTCGCTCCACGATCACGGCCGGCACGCTGCGGATGCCCAGGCGCTGGAAGAACTGCTCGGCGGCACGCACCGCATCTGCGAACTCGCCGCCGTCCAGCACCGCGCGCGCCCGCTGCGCGTCCAGGCCGACCCCAGCCGCGATCTCCGCCAGCACGGCGCGGTCGCTGATATCGAGGCCCTCGCTGAAGTTGGCCACCAGCAGCGCGCGCTTGAGCGGCAGCTGGCGCTCCGGCGCCTCCTCCGCAGCCCAGTGCAGCAGGCGGTGCGCGTCGAAGGTATTCCAGGTGCGGCTACGCGCGCTGAAATCGAAGGTGAAACCCAGTTCGGCCCCGCGCTCGCGGATGCGCGCCTGGTTCTCGGCCAGCTGCGCATCGTCCATCCCGTACTTGCGCTTGAGGTTCTCGGTCACGTCCATACCGCCGGGCGGCATGTTCGGGTCCAGCTCGAACGGCTGGAAGTGCAGCTCCGCCGCCACCTCGCCCTGCAACCGCCGCAGCGCCAGCTCCAGCGAGGCCAGCCCCACCGCGCACCACGGACAGACCACGTCGGAGACGAAATCGATGCGTAGCGTCTTCGGTATCGGCGCGCTCATGGCAGCATCGGCAGCTTGAGGCCCTGCTCGCGCGCGCACTGCCGCGCGATTTCATAGCCCGCGTCGGCATGCCGCATCACGCCGGTGCCGGGGTCGTTCCACAGCACGCGGGCGATGCGCCGATCGGCGGCCTCGGTGCCGTCGCAGACGATGACCACGCCGCTGTGCTGCGAGTAGCCCATGCCGACGCCGCCGCCGTGGTGCAGCGACACCCAGGTCGCACCGCCGGCGACGTTGAGCATGGCGTTGAGCAGCGGCCAGTCCGACACGGCATCGGAGCCATCCTGCATCGCCTCGGTCTCGCGGTTCGGCGAGGCCACACTGCCGCTGTCGAGGTGGTCGCGGCCGATCACGATGGGGGCCTTCAGCTCACCGTTGCGCACCATCTCGTTGAACGCCAGCCCGAGTTTGTGGCGCAGGCCCAGGCCGACCCAGCAGATGCGCGCCGGCAGGCCCTGGAAGCTGATGCGCTCGCGCGCCATGTCCAGCCAGCGGTGCAGGTGCGGATCCTCGGGGATCAGTTCCTTCACCTTGGCATCGGTCTTGTAGATGTCTTCCGGGTCGCCGCTGAGCGCCACCCAGCGGAACGGGCCGATGCCGCGGCAGAACAGCGGGCGCACGTAGGCCGGCACGAAGCCGGGGAAATCGAAGGCGTTCTTGCAGCCTTCGTCGAACGCCATCTGGCGGATGTTGTTGCCGTAGTCGACGGTGGGCACGCCGGCGGCATGGAAGGCCAGCATGGCCTCGACATGCACGCGCATCGACCGCTTGGCGGCGTCGCGCACCGCCTCGGGATTCGCTTTCTGTTCGGCTTCCCATTGCGCCACGCTCCAGCCGATCGGCAGGTAGCCGTGCACCGGGTCGTGCGCGCTGGTCTGGTCGGTCACGCAGTCGGGGCGCACGCCGCGGCGCACCAGCTCCGGCAGGATCTCCGCCGCGTTGCCCAGCAGCGCGATGGACTTCGCCTCGCCCGCCTTGGTGTATTTCCCGATGCGGGCCAGGGCGTCGTCGAGATCGGCCGCCTGCTCGTCCACGTAGCGGGTGCGCAGGCGGAAGTCGATGCTCGACTGCCGGCATTCGATGGTCAGGCTGCACGCGCCGGCCAGCGAGGCCGCCAGCGGCTGCGCGCCGCCCATGCCGCCGAGGCCGGCGGTGAGGATCCAACGCCCTTTCAGCGAGCCGCCGTAGTGCTGGCGGCCCATCTCCACGAAGGTCTCGTAGGTGCCTTGCACGATGCCCTGGCTGCCGATGTAGATCCACGAGCCG
>CAYYAT010000242.1:0-3338 GCA_964469595.1 uncultured Thermomonas sp. | reverse complement strand
CGTTGGCTTCCAGCATCTTGATCACGCCGATGTGGGCGAAGCCCTTGGCGGCGCCGCCGCCCAGCGCCAGCCCCACCTTCGGCGGCGGCACCGATACCGCGGGTGCCGGCCCGGCCGGCGCTTTTACAGGCGGGGCCTTGGGCGTGCTGGCGCAGGCGGCGAGCAGGACAGCGACACCAGCGAGGATGACGGGGCGAGACATGGACGCGGTTGGCTGGATACGAGCGGAAGGGCCGCCAAGCTTAAGTCCGCTTGCTGCAACCCAAGCCGAACCAACGGCGCCCGGATCCCGAAAGCACGACTGCCGCCTTGCGGCGGCAGTCGTGGCGCCACTGCTGGTGGGGTGCTCAGAAACGCGCTTCCAGGCCCAGCGACAGGGTGTTGGCGCTGATGCGCAGGTCGCCACCCGAGCCCTGGTTGTGGTCGTAGTTCAGGCTGACGCCGAAGGTCTTGCTGAAGTCGTAGCCAGCGCCGATGCCGTAGTACGGCTTGGTCGAGGTCTCGCTGCCGTTGCCCAGCGAGGAGTTGACCGAGAGCTTGCCGCGGGCGAGGCCGCCGCGCAGCTGCACGAAGAAGCCGAGGTCGGTCGGGGTGGCGTGTTCCTTGACCACCACGCCGAGGCCGATCGCGGACAGCTTGGCGTTCACGTAGTCCTCGCCATCGTTGTACAGGGGCCGATCGTAGAAGCGGCTGTAGTGGCCTTCCACGGCGAAGTTCGAATTGAACCAGTAGCCGCCGCGCAGCGCGTAGGCGGTGTCATCGTCATGACCACTGCCGATCCCGTCGATCGAGCCCTTGACCTTGCTCTGGCCGACCTCGGCGCGGACGAAGCCCTCGCCGGCGAAAGCGGAGGCCGACAGGCCGGACAGGGCCAGCGCGCAGGCCAGCATCAGGGACTTCTTCATGTACAACTCCTTGTGTGTGGATGTCATCCGCCGATCCCGGCGGACGGCGCATTCTGGTCGGCAGACATGTAAATCTCAAGTCCGTGGTCTGCGAGATACACGTAGGCGGCATGTCGCCAAGAGCGCCCCGGATTGCGGTTTATCGCAGGGTTGATGCTGCTGTTGTCGGAATCGGCCGACGTAAAAATCCAGAGTTTTCCTACCTACAAATCAGGGTGTGTCTTCACGGTCTTACCCATCGTGATCGCCGCCGCGCGCGGCCGGCGGCCGCAGCAGGCTCAGCGCGATGGTGGTGCCGATGATCGCCGCCACCACGCCCAGCGCCAGCAGCACTGGCGGCTTGTACACATCCACCAGCAGCATCTTCGCGCCGATGAAGACCAGCACCAGCGCCAGGCCATAGGGCAGCAGGTGGAAGCGGTCGGCCATGCCCTGCAGCAGGAAGAACATCGCGCGCAGGCCCAGCACCGCGAACACGTTGCTGGTCAGCACGATGAACGGATCGGCGGTGATCGCGAAGATCGCCGGGATCGAATCCACCGCGAAGATCACGTCGGTGATGCCGATCATCGCGATCACGATGAACAGCGGGGTGAACTTGCGCCGGCTGCCGCTGCCGATCCACAGCGCGCTGCCCACGTAGCGGCGTACGAACGGCACGTGCGCGGTCAGCCAGCGCAGCACCGGGTTGCGGTCGAGGTCGGGTTCCTCGCCGGCCGCGCGCCACATCTTCACGCCGGTGAACAGCAGGAAGGCGCCGAACAGGTAGAGGATCCAGTGGAACCTGGCCAGCAGCAGCGCGCCGGCGAAGATCAGGATCGCGCGCAGCACGATGGCGCCGATGATGCCGATCACCAGCGCGCGCTGGCGCTGCATCTCCGGCACCGCGAAGTAGCCGAAGATCATCAGGAACACGAAGATGTTGTCGACCGCCAGCGCCTTCTCGACCAGGTAGCCGGTCAAAAACTCCATGCCGATGCGTTCGCCTTCCGCGGCGCCGAAGCGTTGTCCCGCCTCCCACCACAGCCAGGCGTTGAAGGCCAGGGCCAGCGCGACCCAGCCGAGGCTCCACCAGGCGGCTTCCTTGAACGTGACCTTGTGCGGCCCGCCGTGGCGCATCAGCACCAGGTCGGCTACCAGCGCGGCCATCACCACGAGGCCGAACACCAGCCAGAGAAAGGGAGTTCCGATCGTCTCCATGCAACGCTCCACGGGTTCGAGCGGCGGAGGCGTCCATGCAGGGACGCATGGAAAGGGAGCGCGCTTCGCCGTTCGGCGAAGGTCTCACTCACAGGCCGTGGGCCTGCCGCGGCGCCGGGGCGCTGTCCTTGGGACAGTTGGCCCGTCATGACGACGACCGCGCGCGGAGTTACTCCCCTTCTTGGGCGACAATATCCGATCCCCGCCCGCATCCCGTCAAGCCTCATGTCCGAGCCCCTGCCCGTCGTCCGCCTGAAGAACGCCTGGAACTCCACCCACCCGTGGATCTTCCAGCGCCTGGTCGAGAAGCCCGCGCAGCGGCCCAAGCCCGGCAGCATCGTGGACGTGGAGGCGGTGGACGGCACCTGGATCGGCCGCGGCTTCTACAACGGCCACTCGCGGATCGCCCTGCGCATGCTGGAGCGCGATCCCGACGTGGCGGTGGACGCCGCCTGGTTCGTGCGCAAGATCGGCGAGGCGATCCGCCTGCGCCGCGAGATCCTCCGGTTGGACGAGGTGTCCAACGCCTGGCGCGTGGTCCACAGCGAGGGCGACGGCATCAGCGGGCTGGTGGTGGACCGCTACGACGACCTGATCGTGGTCGAGTTCTTCAGCGCCGGCGCCTGGCGCCACCGCAGCATCATCTTCGATGCCCTGCGCGAGCACTTTCCCGGCTGCCGCTTCCACAGCTTCGCCGACGAGCACGTGCAGAAGCAGGAAAGCTTCGACTACAAGGACACCCAGGGCACCGAACCGGCCATCGTCACCGAGCACGGCATCCGGTTCCGCGCCGATCCGGCCGGCGCGCACAAGACCGGCTTCTTCGCCGACCAGCGCGAGAACCGCGAGTGGCTGAGCCGTCAGGTCGAAGGCAAGCGCGTGCTGGACCTGTGCTGCAACACCGGCGGCTTCGGCGTGTATGCGGCGGCACGTGGCGCGGCCGAGGTGGTGGGCATCGACATCGACCCGGCGGTGATCGAGCTGGCCAAGCAGAACGCGCACCTCAACAGTGCCCTGATCGGCAGCCGCAAGCCGCGCTTCGTGCAGGCCGACATCTTCCCGTGGCTGCGCGACGCCGCCCTCAACGGCGAGCGCTTCGACGTGGTGATCCTGGATCCGGCCAAGATGACCCGCGACCGCGAGCAGGTCATCAGCGCGCTGAAGAAGTACCTCGACATGAACAAGCTGGCGCTGGGCGTGGTCAAACCCGGCGGGCTGTTCGCCACCTTCAGC
>CAYYAT010000241.1:0-3390 GCA_964469595.1 uncultured Thermomonas sp. | reverse complement strand
TCGAGAAGGTGAACAGCGAGATGTAGCTGAAGAAGCGCTGGTAGCCCGGATCGTCCTGCATGTAGCCGATCGTGTAGATGTGGACCAGCAGCGACACGAAGGTCACCACCACCATCATCATCGCGGTCAGCTTGTCCACCAGGAAGCCGACGTTCACCGAGATGTCGCCCACCTGCATCCAGATGTACAGGTTCTCGTTGAACACCGGCGCGCCGTGCAGCAGCTGCCACAGCACGTGCACCGACAGCGCGCAGCTGGCGGCCACGCCGAGGATGGTCACGGTGTGCGCGCCGGCGCGGCCGATCTGGCGGCCGAACAGGCCGGCGAGGAGGCTGCCCAGCAGCGGCAGCAGCACCACCAGCACGAGCTGGGTCTTGGAAATGAGGAGTGCCGAATCCATCAGGTCAGCCCTTCAAGCTATCGATGTCCGCCACGTCGATCGTGCGGCGGTTGCGGAACAGGGTCACCAGGATCGCCAGGCCGATCGCGGCCTCGGCGGCGGCGACGGTGAGGATGAAGAACACGAACACCTGGCCGGCGGCGTCGCCCAGCGAACGCGAGAACGCCACGAAGTTGATGTTCACCGAGAGCAGCATCAGCTCCAGTGACACCAGCAGCATGATCACGTTCTTGCGGTTGAGGAACAGGCCGGCGACGCTGATGCAGAACAGCACCGCGCCCAGCGCGAGGTAATGCCCCAGGGTCAGGGCGGACACCAGGTTTTCCATCACACCCCCTCCCCGGCCTGGCCATCGAGTGCCGGCGTTTCCGCCGCCATCTTCACCATGCGCACGCGCTCGGCGGCGCGCACCCGCACCTGCTCGGACGGGTTCTGGTGGCGCGCGCCCGGACGCCGGCGCAGGGTCAGCATCACCGCCGCCACCACCGCCACGGTCAGGATCACCGCCGCCACTTCGAACGGCAGCATGAAGTCGGTGAACAGGGCGTGTGCCAGCCAGTTGGTGTTGGGGATGCCCGAGGCGACCGCCGCGTTGTCGGCCAGCGGCGCCTGCGCGGCGCTGCGCACGCCGATCAGCGCCAGCATCTCCAGCAGCATCGCCACCGCCACCAGCAGCCCGATCGGCAGGTAGCGCACGTAGCCCTGGCGGATCGGCGCCTTGTCCATGTCCAGCATCATCACCACGAACAGGAACAGCACCATCACCGCGCCCACGTACACCAGCACCAGCGCGATGCCGAGGAACTCGACGCCGCCCACGATCCAGGTGCAGGCCACCGAGAAGAAGGTCAGCACCAGCCACAGCACCGCGTGCACCGGGTTGCGCGCGGCGATCGCGGCCAGCGCGGCGATCGCGGCGACCGCCGCGAAGCCGAGGAAGGCGATGGTTTGGAAATCGAAATCCATGGGGGTCCTGCCTCAACGGTAGGGGGCGTCGGCGGCGCGGCGCTCGGCGATCTCCGCCTCCAGGCGGTCGCCGATGGCCAGCAGCTTGGGCTTGGTCAGGATGTTCTGGCCACGCTGGTCGAAGTGGTACTCGTGCACGTGGGTCTCCACGATCGAGTCGGTCGGGCACGACTCCTCGCAGAACCCGCAGAAGATGCACTTGAACAGGTCGATCTCGTAGCGGGTGGTGCGGCGGCTGCCGTCGTCCGCGCGCGGACCGGCCTCGATGGTGATCGCCAGCGCCGGGCACACCGCCTCGCACAGCTTGCAGGCGATGCAGCGCTCCTCGCCGTTCGGGTAGCGGCGCAGGGCGTGCACGCCGCGGAAGCGCGGCGACTGCGGGGTCTTCTCCATCGGGTACATCAGCGTGTACTTCGGACGGAACAGGTACTTCAGGGTCAGCCACAGGCCGCCGAGCAGTTCCAGCAGCAGCAGGCTCTTGAAGTAGGACACCACCTTGCTCATGCCGCCGCCCCCATCGCATTGCCACCGATCACGCCGAAATACACCAGCATCGCGGTCACGAAGATCCAGGTGATGGTGATCGGGATGAACACCTTCCAGCCCAGCCGCATGATCTGGTCGTAGCGGTAGCGCGGGAACGCGGCGCGGAACCAGATGAAGCAGGTGGCAAAGAAGAACACCTTGGCCAGCAGCCACCACCAGCCGTCCACCGACAGCAGCGGGATGCCCCAGCCGTGGAACGGGCTGAGCCAGCCGCCGAGGAAGAAGATCGAGGTCAGGAAGCTGACCAGCAGCATGTTGGCGTATTCGGCCAGGAAGAACAGCGCGAACTGCGAGCCGGAGTACTCCACCATGTGGCCGGCCACGATCTCGGACTCGCCTTCCACCACGTCGAACGGCGCGCGGTTGGTCTCGGCCACGCCGGACACGAAATAGACGACGAACAGCGGCAGCAGCGGGATGAAGAACCAGCTCAGGAAGCCGCGCCCGGCCTGCGCCATCACGATCTCGGACAGGTTCAGGCTGCCGGCGGCGATCAGCACGCCAACCAGCGCGAAGCCCATCGCGATCTCGTAGCTGATCATCTGCGCCGAGGCGCGCATGGCGCCGAGGAAGGCGTACTTCGAGTTCGAGGCCCAGCCGGCGAGGATCACGCCGTAGATGCCCAGCGAGGTCATCGCCAGCAGGTACAGCAGGCCGGCGTTGACGTTGGCCAGCACCACCTGGGCGTCGAACGGCACCACCGCCCACGCCGCGAACGCCGGCACCAGCGCCAGCAGCGGCGCCAGGCGGTACAGCACCGGGTGCGCCACGCTCGGCTGCACCACTTCCTTGAACAGCAGCTTGAACACGTCGGCGAACGCCTGCAGCACGCCCCAGCCGACGTACATCGGGCCGTGGCGCACGTGCATCCAGCCGATGACCTTGCGCTCCCAGACCACGTAGAAGGCCACGGTGACGATCACCGGCACGGCAATCGCCAGGATCTTCAAAACGGTCCAGACCAGCAGGCCGAGGGTGCCGAACGACAGCAGGGCCGCGTGCAGCGGCTCGATGGCGTATTGCATCAGCGGATTGTTGGACAGCAGGGTGTGGGTCATGGTGCTCATGCGCGCGCCACCTCCAGCGTGGCCGCGGCCAGCAGCGGCGCCGTGGCGCCGTGGCCGGACTCCAGCCACACGCAGCCCGGGGCCACGCGCGCATCCAGCAGCACCTGCAGGGTGGCGGTGCCGGCGGCGGTGGAGAACTTCGCCATCGCCCCCTGCACCAGGCCGATCGCGGCGGCATCCGCCGGGTTCAGGCTGGCATGCGGCCCGGCATTCAGCGGATGCGCCTGCAGGGCATGGCTGCGGCGAACCACCGCATCCACCCGGTAAATCGCCTGCGAGGCGGCCACTTGGAGCCCGTTGCCGGCGGCCGGCGCGGCGCTACCCGCGGCGACCTGCACGGCCACCGGGGTCAGCCCCGCGCGCAGGCCGTCGAGGTCGGTGAACTCGAAGCCCGGCAGCGCCAGCGCGCCG
>CAYYAT010000240.1:0-3396 GCA_964469595.1 uncultured Thermomonas sp. | reverse complement strand
GATAGCCGGGGAACCCGGCCGCCGCCGCTGCCGCGACCGCCAGCTGCAGGAACTCGGCGGGCATGGCCGGCCACGCGCGCCCGCTGTCGGGATCGATCGCCTCGTAGCGGTAGCCGCGGCGGTCGCTGACCCAGCCGTATTCCCCGCAGTTGGTCATCTCGACCTGGATCAGGCGTCCGCCCGGGGTGCGCATCTGCCGGAACGGCGCCTGCGCCGCGATCCGCGCGATGTCCCGCAGCAGCGCGGGCGCCTGCGCCAGCGCGAACCCGTGCAGCACCCGCGCCTGCGGCCCCAGCATGCTGCTGCCGCCAACCGTCGCGCTGGCGAACAGGTCGCTCACGTCGCCGGGACGAGCTCCAGCACCGGCGCGCCGCCCAGCAGCGGCATCAGCCAGTGGTCGAGCAGCAGGAAGCCGAACAGCGCCATCAGGTACACGATGGAGTACTTGAACGTGCGCATGGCGAAGAAGTCGTCGGGCGGATCCAGCAGCCGCCACGCGTACCACAGGAACACCGCGCCCAGCACCAGCGCGCCGGCCAGATAGAAGATGCCGCTCATGTGCGCGGCCCACGGCAGCAGGCTGGCCACCAGCAGCAGCACGGTGTACAGCAGGATCTGCCAGCGCGTATAGGTGACGCCGTGGGTCACCGGCAGCATCGGCACCAGCGCGCGTGAATAGTCCTCGCGGCGGAAGATGGCCAGGGCCCAGAAATGCGGCGGCGTCCATACGAAGATGATCAGCACCAGCAGCAGCGCGTGCGCCCAGTCCCACGGGCGCTGCATGCCGCTGACCGCGGCCCACCCCAGCAGCGGCGGCACCGCGCCGGCCAGGCCGCCGATCACGATGTTCTGCGGCGTGGCGCGCTTGAGGAAGCCGGTGTAGACGATCGCATAGCCGATCAGGCCGCCGAAGGTCAGCAGCGCGCACAGCCCGTTCACCCACAGCAGCAGGATCGCCATCGACAGCGCCGCCAGCAGCAGCGCGAAGCCCAGCACCTGACCTGGGCGCAGCGTGCCGGTGGCCAGCGGGCGTTCGGCGGTGCGCGCCATCACCCGGTCGATGCGCGCGTCCAGCAGGTGGTGGATGGCCGCCGCGCTGGCCGCGGCCAGCCAGATGCCGACGGTCGCCGCCAGCATCCGCGGCCACGGCCAGTCCTCGCCGGGGCGGATCGCCAGCAGCATGCCGATGATGGCGGTGAACACGATCAGCGCCACGATCCGCGGCTTGGTCACCGCCCAGTACTGCGGCGCCCGCGACAGCAGCGCCACCTCAGGCCTCCGGCGGACGCAGCCGCGCCAGCAGGCTCACCAGCAGGAACAGCAGCAGCACCGCGCCGGCGTTGTGCAGCACCGCCACGTGCAATGGCAGCGACAGCAGCACGTTGGCCATGCCCAGCCCGAACTGGACGCACACCAGCAGCCCCAGCAGCGCACCCCAGCCGCGCAGCCCCGGCGCGCGCAGCAGGCGCAGCGCCAGCAGGAGCACGTAGCCCGCCGCCACCACCGCCATCATCCGGTGCGCCAGCTGGATCGCGATCCGCGCCGGGTTGTCGAGGATCCCGCCTTCGTAGTCCACCCCGATCCCGCGCCACAGCACGAAGCCCTCGCGGAAATCATGCGCCGGCCACCAGGCCCCGGCGCATTTCGGGAACTCGTTGCCGCAGGCCAGCGCGGCGTAATTGGCGCTGGTCCAGCCGCCCAGCGCGATCTGCACCGCCAGCAGCGCCAGGCCGATGGCCACCAGTATCCGCAGCCGGCGCGCGTCCGCGCTCAGCAGCGGACGCCCGGTGGCGCGCCAGGCGGTCCAGGTGAGCAGGGCGAAGGTGGTCAGCCCGCCGAGCAGATGGCCCATCACCACCACTGGCTTCAGCAGCCAGGTCACCGTCCACATGCCCAGCAGGGCCTGGAAGATGATCACCGCCAGGGTCAGGGTGGACACCCGCGCCAGATCGACGTTCGACCAGCGCAGCGCGCCCGATAGCAGCAGCAGTTCGGCCGCCACCGCCAGTACCGAGGCCGGCACGTGCGCGCCGCGCATGTACAGCGGGATCGCCACCGCCACCGCGGCGGCCGCGCCCAGCACGTGCAGCCAGCCCTGCGGGCGCCGGCGCGTGGCCAGCAGCGCGAGGCTGAACACCAGCAGGCCCAGCAGCCCGGCGATCATCCGGTGCACCTGCTCGCGCCAGGCCTTCTCCGGAACCACCGGGCGGATCGCGGTGGCGGCGTGGTCCAGCACCTGGTCGGCATGCGTCGGCCACGCCGCGCGGCCGTAGCAGGTCGGCCAGTCCGGGCAGCTGAGGCCGGCGTTGGACAGGCGCACGAAGGCACCGAACACGATCACCCCGGCCGCCAGCAGGACCGCCAGCCAGGCGATGCGGTGGAAATGGCGGTACAGCGGTGGACGCGGCGAAACGGCGGGGGCAGTCATCGGCTCAATTGACCTTCAGCAGGCGGGCGAGGTCGCTGCGCAGATCGCCCGGATCGAACCCGGAAGGGTAGCGCAACACGACGAAACCGTTGGGATCCACCAGCCACACCGGATCGCCCGGCGCGGCGCTGGTCCCCGGCACCAGGGCTGTACGCAGGCGGGCGTCCATCCGGATGAGGTGCACCTCGCGCATGCCGGTGGCCGGCATCGGCAGCGCCCCGCCCCACAGCACGTGCACGCGATCGGCCTCGCGCCCCATCAGCCGCCAGACTTTGTCCAGATTCTCCAGTAACTGTGCGCAGGCGGCGCGGCGGGCGCCGTCGCACCCGTCCGGTGCGGCCACAATGCGCCAGGTGCGCGGGCTGTCCTTCCAGCGGTAGCGGCCGCCGTCGACCAGGGCCAGGTCGTGGTCGCGCAGGTCGCCATAGGGCTGCAGCAGCTCGCCCCTGTTCTTCAGTGGCGGCGGCTGCCAGCCGGAGAAGCGCAGCGCGCCGGCCACCAGCAGGGTGCCGAACGAGAGCCCGAGGATCACCAGCAGGGCGTTGCGGTTGCGGCGCGCGGCGGCCGGCGCCGGGGAATGGGAGGGCGTGTTCATCGGGACCTGCTCCTGATCGTGAGGACGCTGGCGGTCACCAGCGCCGCCAGCGCCAGCCCGAACCATTGCACCGCATAGCCGAGGTGGCGTTCGGGGGTCAGCGTGTTCGGCAGGATGTCGAGGTCGCGCTGGCCGGGAGCCAGCATCACCCCCGCATCGCCCTGCCGGTGCACCGGATCCAGCCGCAGCACCCGCGGCGCGATCCGGGTGCGCAGGCCCAGCGCGGCGGCGATGGCCGGCAGGTCCAGGCGCACCGCCAGCCAGCGCCCGTCTGCCTGGCGTGCCAGCGGCGCGCCGTGGGCCAGGCCTTCCGCCGGCGGTGGTGCCAGCAGCCCGCGCACCGCCTGGGCGGCCACCCGCGGGCAGCCCGGCG
>CAYYAT010000239.1:0-3397 GCA_964469595.1 uncultured Thermomonas sp. | reverse complement strand
CACGCGCTGGCCGTCCTTCAGGAACAGGTCCAGCATCAGCAGGAAGAACGCGGCGCCCACCAGCACCAGTTCGGGAATCAGCGGCAGCAGTTCGGTGGCTGCCGGCATGGCGAGAGTGGCCTGCATCGTCGTCATGTCCTCAAAGCTTGGTCGCGGCGAGCTGGCCCGCCAGTTGCGCGATGGAAGGCTCCATCAGGTCGGTCAGCGGCTTGGGATCGATGCCCAGCGCCAGGGTGAAGGCGGCGAACACGCCCAGCACGATCCATTCGCGCATGTTGATGTCCTTCAGCTCGGCGACGTGCGCATTGCCCACGTCGCCCCAGATCACCCGCTTGGTCAGCCACAGCGAGTAGCCGGCGCCGATGATGAGGGTCAACGCCGCGGCCAGCGCGACCAGCGGGTTCTGCTGGAACGCGGCCAGGATCACCACGAACTCGCCGACGAAGCCGCTGGTGCCCGGCAGGCCGGAATTGGCCATCGCGAACAGCACCCAGAACAGCGCGAACCACGGCATCACCTTGGCCACGCCGCCGTAGTCCTTGATCATGCGGGTGTGCATGCGGTCGTACAGCACGCCGACGCAGGAGAACATCGCGCCGGAGATGAAGCCGTGCGAGATCATCTGCACCATCGCGCCCTGCAGGCCCAGGCGGGCCGCGTCGGCCGACTGCGCGTCGCGCACCAGCGAGAACGCGATGAAGGTTCCCAGGATCACGAAGCCCATGTGCGCGACCGACGAGTAGGCGATCAGCTTCTTCATGTCGGCCTGCACCAGCGCCACCAGGCCGACGTACACGATCGCAACCAGGCTGAGGGCGATCATCAGCCAGGCGAACGCGTGGCCGGCGTCCGGCACGATCGGCAGGGTGAAGCGCAGGAAGCCATAGCCGCCGATCTTCAGCATGATCGCCGCCAGCACCACCGAACCGCCGGTCGGCGCTTCCACGTGGGCGTCCGGCAGCCAGGTGTGGACCGGGAACATCGGCACCTTGATCGCGAATGCGCCGAAGAAGGCGAAGAACAGCCAGGTCTGCTCGCGCATGCTCAGCGGCAGCGCGGCCATGTCCGCGATCTGCCAGCTGCCGCCCTTCAGGTACAGGTAAATCAACCCGACCAGCATGAACACCGAGCCGAGGAAGGTGTACAGGAAGAATTTCAGCGAGGCGTAGATGCGGCGTGGGCCGCCCCACACGCCGATCACGATGAACATCGGGATCAGCATGGCTTCGAAGAACACGTAGAACAGCATCGAGTCGAGCGCGCTGAACACGCCCACCATCGCGCCTTCCAGCAGCATCAGGCAGGCGAAGTACTGCGCCACCCGCTTCTCCACCGAACCCCAGGCGCCCACCAGCACCAGCACGCCGACCAGGGTGGTCAGGCCGATCAGCGGCACCGACAGGCCGTCCGCGCCGAGGTGGTACTGGATGTCGTAGGCCGGGATCCATGGCCGCTGTTCGACGAACTGCATCGCCGCGCTGCCGTAGTCGAAGCCGGTGAACAGCGGGATGCTGAGGACGAACGCCAGCATCGCGAAGCCGAGCGCGATCCAGCGCGCCAGCTGCGGTCGCTGGTTGCCGGCCAGCAGGGTCAACACGCCGCCGAGGATCGGCAGCCAGATCAGGAGGCTGAGCAGGGGCCAGTGGGTCACGCTTGCGGTATCCATCTCGTCGTCGTTTCCGGCCTTACTGCCAGTAGTAGCGGGCCATCGCCAGCAGGGCGACCAGTCCCAGGATCATGGCGAAGGCATAGTGGTAGAGGTAGCCGGTCTGCACCCGGCGGATCATCGCGGCCAGCGTGCCCACCAGGCGCGCGCTGCCGTTCACGATGCCGTCGATCAGGCCGGCGTCGATCTCGCTGGACGCCTTGCCCAGCTTCAGGCTGCCGCCCGCCAAACCGCCGATCCACAGGTCGTCCATGTAGAACTTGCGCTCCAGCACGCGGATCGGCAGCGCCAGCGTGCGGGTGATGCCGGTGCGCAGCTGCGGCTTGACCAGGTACAGCAGGGTGGCCAGCAGGAAGCCGGCCAGCGCCAGCCAGAACGCCGGGGCCAGGAACCCGTGCAGCGCGAACGCCACCGGGCCGTGGAACTCCTCGGCCAGCTTGGCCATCACGTCGTTCTGCTCCAGCACCTGGATCGCGCCGGCGAAATACGGCACCTGCTTCACGTGGCCCAGCACGTCGGTGCCGAACAGCATCGGCCCGGCCGTGAAGAAGCCCACCAGCAGCGCCGGGATCGCCAGCAGCCCCAGCGGCAGGGTCACCACCCACGGACTCTCGTGCGGCTCCACCGGGCCGTGGTGGTGGTCCGGCTCGCTGTGGGTCTCGTGGCCGTGCGCACCGTGCGAAGCGTGCGCGTGGCGGAAGCGCTCCTCGCCGAAGAAGGTCAGGTACAGCAGGCGGAAGCTATAGAAGCTGGTGATGAACGCGCCCAGCAGCACCGCCCAGTTGGCGTACTGTGCGATCCAGCCGGCGTGGGTCTGCGCATGCTCGGCGGCCGCCTCGATGATGGTGTCCTTCGAGTAGAAGCCGCTGAAGAACGGGGTGCCGACCAAGGCCAGGGTGCCGATCCACATGGTCAGGTGGGTGACCGGCATGTACTTGCGCAGGCCGCCCATCTTGGTCATGTCCTGCTCGTGGTGCATGCCGATGATGACCGAGCCGGCGCCGAGGAACAGCAGCGCCTTGAAGAAGGCATGGGTCATCAGGTGGTACACCGCGGCCGAGTACGCGGACACCCCCAGCGCCACCGTCATGTAGCCCAGCTGCGACAGGGTGGAATAGGCCACGACGCGCTTGATGTCGTTCTGCACCATGCCGATCAGGCCGGTCCAGAACGCGGTGGTCGCACCGATGAACAGGATGAAGTTGAGCGCGGTCTGCGACAGTTCGAACAGCGGCGACATGCGCGCCACCATGAAGATGCCGGCGGTCACCATGGTCGCGGCGTGGATCAGCGCCGAGATCGGGGTCGGGCCTTCCATCGAATCCGGCAGCCACACGTGCAGCGGCACCTGCGCGGACTTGCCCATGGCGCCGATGAACAGGCAGATGCAGATCACGGTGGCGACCGACCAGGCGTGGCCCGGCAGGATCTCGACGCTGGCGCCGCGGATCGCGTCGGCATTGGCGAAGGCGGTGCCGTAGTCCAGGGTGCCCAGCCACAGCAGCACGCCGGCGATGCCCAGCAGGAAGCCGAAATCGCCCACGCGGTTGACCAGGAATGCCTTGAGGTTGGCGAACACCGCGGTCGAACGCTTGTACCAGAAGCCGATCAGCAGATAGGACACCAGACCCACCGCCTCCCAGCCGAAGAACAGCTGCATGAAGTTGTTGCTCATGACGAGCATCAACATCGAGAAGGTGAACAGCGAGATGTAGCTGAAGAAGCGCTGGT
>CAYYAT010000238.1:0-3404 GCA_964469595.1 uncultured Thermomonas sp. | reverse complement strand
TCCAGGCCGCTGGTGCCGGGCAGCATCCAGTCCAGCAGGATCAGGTCGGGCACCCGCTCGGCGATCCGTTCCTGCGCTTCGCGCGCGTCCCCGGCCAGCAGCGGCGCGTAATCGCCCTTGCGCAGCGCGTAAGCCAGCATGTCGCGGATCGCGGGCTCGTCTTCGACGATCAGAATGTGTTTCTGCATGGCGTCCGGTGGTAGCGCCGTCGGAGGGGGCGCCGACGCATTACACGACGGTTGGGTGACAGTTTCGTGACTTTGTCACCTGGCGTACAGCCCCAGCCGGCCGCCCACCGCCTCGTCGCGGATGCCCTGCCGGCGCAGTTCCAGCACGGTCGGGGTGATCGCCGCGATGCGCGCGTCGATCCGGGCGCGGGCGTAGTAGTCCAGGTCGCCGCGCTTCTTCAGGTTGTCCAGCTGTGCCAGCGCCTGCTCCGGACGCCCGGACAGGTAGGCCGCCTCGGCCCAGGCCTCGCCCGCGCGCACCGGGTCGCCGGCGATCTCGTTGGCACGCGCGTAGATCTGCTGCAGCGGCAGGTCGGCGCTGGCGGTCCCCAGCAGCGGGCGCAGCACCGCCACTGCGCGCTGGCCGGCCTCGCGGGTGCCGCGCTCGCCCAGCAGCTGCGCATAGGTCAGCACCAGCGCGCGGTGGGTGGGCATCCGCGCGAGCAGGGCGTCGAACCGGCGGTCGGCCTCCGCGCTGCGGCCGCTGCGCGCCTCGGCCTGGCCAGTGGCGATCTGCAGCCACAGGTTGCCGGGGTGCGCCTGCGCCAGCGGGGCCAGCGCCTGCAGCGCCTCGCCGTTCTGGCCGGCCAGCAGGTGGGCCAGCGCCAGCCCGTAGCGCTGGGGCTCGCTGAGCGCCTGCCTGGCCTGCATTTGCTGGTACTCGCGGATGGCCTGGGTCGGGGTCGACGCGCTGAGCACGCGCAGGCGCTCCTTGGCCCACGGGAAGTCGCCGGTCGCGCCGCGCGACTGGTGGCTGGCAGCGGCCAGCTGCAGGTTGGCCGGGAGTAGCGGGTTGCCGCCGCCAGTGGCGGTGGGCAGCGGCAGCCGCGTCGCCAGCAGCTTGTCGGCGCGTTCGCGCGCTTCGCTGATGCGGGCCAGGGTCAGCGGGTGGGTCTGCAGGTAGCCGGGCACCGCGCTGCGCTCGTCGCCCTGGTTCAGCCGCACCACGCCCTGCAGGGTCTGGAAGAAATCGGCCATCGCCTCGGGATCGTAGCCGGCGTTCGCCAGCAGGCGGATGCCGATGCGGTCGGCTTCCGCCTCGTTGTCGCGGGTGTAGTCGATCTGGCGCTGCTGCAGCAGGCCCATGCCGGTGATCAGCGCGGCCGAGGACGCATCGCCGCTGGAGGTGCCGCCGGCTTTCTGCGCCGCCACGATCGCGCCGAGGGTGGCCAGCAGGATCGGCAGGCTTTCGCGCTGGGCCTTCTCGGCGCCGCGCAGCACGTGCTGCTGGGTGACGTGCGAGATTTCGTGCGCCAGCACGCCCGCCAGCTCGTCCTCGCGCGCGGCGGCCAGCACCAGCCCGGAGTTGACCGCCACGTAGCCGCCGAGGGTGGCGAAGGCGTTGATCTGGCGGTCGCGCAGCAGGAAGAAGGTGAACGCCTGCTGCGGGCGGTCGCTGGCGCTGGCCAGGCGCTGGCCGACATCGCTCAGCCAGCCGTCCAGCAGCGGATCGTCCAGCACGTAGCCCTCGTGGCGCAGCTGGGCCAGCACCATCGCCCCGTACTCGGCCTGCTTGGCCGGCGACAGCACGCTGCCGGCGGAGGAGCCGATGTCGGGCAGGCCGCGTTCCTGCGCGGTGGCCAGCCCGGCGCTGGTGGTCAGGGCGAACAGCAGGGCGGCGGCGGGCAGGCGGACGGTCATGCGGGCAGGATGCAGTGTTGTGGTGGCAACCGGGTGAATGCGGCTTGAGTGGCTGGGAAACTGGCCGTGCCGCCCCATATTCGACCAGAATGCCGCCTTTCGGTTCAGGAGACCTCCGTGAGCGATACCAGCCCCCCGCCGATCACCCTCTACAGCACCGAGGTGTGCCCGTATTGCGTGATGGCCAAGAACTTCCTCAAGAGCAAGGGCCTGACCTGGTCCGAGGTGCGGATCGACACCGATCCCGCCGCACGCGAGAAGATGGTGGCGCTGACCCGCCGCACCAGCGTGCCGCAGATCTTCATCGGCGACGTCCACGTCGGCGGCTACGACGACATGATGGCGCTGCATCGCGCCGGCAAGCTCGAACCCTTGCTGCTGGGAGAAGGCGCATGAGCGGCAGCGACGACCGCGTGCGCGCGTTCACCGAATTCCGCCAGCGCATGAACAAGCGCATCCTGGACGAGCCCAACCAGGTGGTGCGGCGGTTCTTCGCGCTGGATACCCAGACTTACCAGGCCGGCGCGCTGGACGTGAAGACCAAGGAGCTGATGGGCCTGACCGCCTCGATGGTGCTGCGCTGCGACGACTGCATCAGCTACCACGTGGCGCAGTGCCTCGAGGCCGGCGTCACCCGCGAGGAGATGTTCGAGGCGTTCTCGGTCGGCCTGGTGGTAGGCGGCTCGATCGTGATCCCGCACCTGCGCCGGGCGGTGGATTTCCTCGACCGGCTGGAGCAGGGCCAGGCCGCCACGCCGGACGCACACGAGCACGGCTGAGGGCGGCGCGCCGGCCCGCCGGCATACGCCGGCGCACGGCATCTGCCATAATGCCCAGTCATCGAACCCCCACTCGCCGCCACGCCAGACGCGTGGCGGCGGCCTGTCTGGACACTGGAAAATGACAACGATCACGGTCATCCGCGGCGACGGCATCGGCCCGGAAATCATGGACGCCACCCTGCACGTGCTGGACGCGATGCAGCTGGGCCTTGCCTACGAGTTCGCGGATGCCGGCATGGTGGCGCTGGAGAAGCACGGCGAACTGCTGCCGGCCGCCACCATGGACTCCATCCGCAGGAACAGGATCGCGCTGAAGTCGCCCCTGACCACTCCCGTCGGCGGCGGCTTCAGCTCGATCAACGTGGAGCTGCGCAAGCGCTTCGACCTGTATGCCAACGTGCGCCCGGCGCGCACCTTCCCCAACACCAAGGCGCGCTTCCCCGGCAATGTGGACCTGATCACGGTGCGCGAGAACACCGAGGGCGCCTACATCGGCGAAGGCCAGGTCGTCTCGGCCGACGGCGAGACCGCGGTGCTGACCCAGAAGGTGACCCGCAAGGGCTCCGAGCGGATCGTGCGCTATGCCTTCGAGCTGGCGCGGACCACCGGCCGCAAGAAGGTGACGGTGGTGCACAAGGCCAACATCCTGAAGTCCACCTCGGGCCTGTTCCTGAAGACCGCGCGCGAAGTGGCCGCGCAGTACCCCGACATCGAGTGCAACGAGATGATCGTGGACAACACCTGCATGCAGCTG
>CAYYAT010000237.1:0-3431 GCA_964469595.1 uncultured Thermomonas sp. | reverse complement strand
CTCCCCCTTCCGAATACTGGCTCCAGGACATGAACCGCAAAGGCGACAAGACCCTCATCGTCGGACTCGACATCGGCACCTCCAAGGTGACCGCGCTGGTGGGCGAATACGCGCCCGGCGAGCCGGTCGAGGTGATCGGCATTGGTTCCCACGAATCGCGCGGCCTGCGCCGCGGCGTGGTGGTGGACATCGATTCCACCGTGCAGTCGATCCAGCGCGCGGTGGAGGAGGCCGAGCTGATGGCCGGCTGCGAGGTCAGCAGCGCCTACGTGTCGATCTCCGGCAGCCACATCCAGTGCCGCAACTCGCAGGGTGTGGCTCCGGTGCGCGATGGCGAGGTGACCCATGCCGACCTCGCGCATGTGCTGGACGCGGCCAAGGCGGTGGCGATCCCGGCCGACCAGCGCATCCTGCACGCGGTTCCGCGCGACTACGTGCTGGATGGCTCGCAGGAAGGCATCCGCAACCCGATCGGGATGACCGGCGTGCGCCTGGAGGTGCATGCGCACCTGGTGACCTGCGCCGCCGCGGCGGCCGCCAACATCAGCAAGTGCGTGCAGAAGTGCGGGTTGCAGGTGGACGAACTGCTGCTGGGCGTGCTGGCCTCCAGTCACGCGGTGCTGACCTACGACGAGCGCGAGCTGGGCGTGGTGCTGGTGGACATGGGCGCGGGCACCACCGACATCGCGGTGTTCGTCGGCGGCGCGATCGCGCACAGCGCCAGCCTGCCGATCGCCGGCGACAAGGTGACCGAAGACATCGCGCACATGCTGCGCACGCCGACGCCGCACGCCGAGGACATCAAGGTCAAGTACGCCTGCGCGCTGGCGCAGCTGGCGCGCGCGGAGGAAAGCATCCAGGTGGAAAGCGTGGGCGACCGCCCGCCGCGGCGGTTGCCGCGGCACGCGCTGGCGCAGGCGGTGCAGGCGCGCTACGAGGAGATCTTCGAGATGGTGCAGGCGGAGCTGCGGCGCAGCGGTTTCGAGCAGCGGGTGCGCGCCGGCATGGTGCTCACCGGCGGCGCCGCGAAGATGGAGGGCGTGGTCGAGCTGGCCGAGGAAATGCTGCAGATGCCGGTACGGGTTGGCATTCCGCAGCACGTCGGCGGGCTGGGCGAGGTGGTGGGCAACCCGGTGCACGCCACCGGCGTCGGCCTGCTGCTGATGGGCGCGCGCATGGAGAGCCCGAAGCGCGCGGTGCTGCCCACCGGCAAGGTGGGGGGCGTGCTGGGCAAGGCGTTGAAGTGGTTCCGCGGAGAGTTCTGAGCGGCTGCGCCCGCGTCGGCGGAGCAGTCGAAGGACGGCAGGCGGGTCAAGGATTGGCTAGGTATCTACAACAACAAAGGACACGGACATGGCACATTTCGAACTGATCAACCAAGTGGCACCCAATGCGGTCATCAAGGTCGTGGGCGTGGGCGGCGGCGGCGGCAACGCCGTGGCGCACATGGTCAACAGCGGCGTGGAGGGCGTGGAGTTCATCACCGCCAACACCGACTCGCAGGCGATCAAGAACTGCGGCGCCAAGCAGCAGCTGCAGCTCGGCGGCAACGTCACCAAGGGCCTGGGCGCGGGCGCCAACCCGGAAGTCGGCCGCCAGGCCGCGCTGGAAGACCGCGACCGCATCATCGAGGCGCTGACCGGCGCGGACATGGTGTTCATCACCGCCGGCATGGGCGGCGGCACCGGCACCGGCGCGGCGCCGGTGGTGGCGCAGCTGGCGAAGGAGATGGGCATCCTGACGGTGGCGGTGGTGACCAAGCCGTTCCCGTTCGAGGGCCGCCGCCGCATGCAGGTGGCGCAGAAGGGCATCGAGGAGCTGAGCCAGCACTGCGACTCGCTGATCACGATCCCGAACGAGAAGCTGATCACCGTGCTCGGCCGCAACGCGACCATGATCCAGGCCTTCCGCGCCGCCAACGAGGTGCTGCAGGGCGCGGTGCAGGGCATCGCCGACCTGATCGTCAGCCCGGGGCTGATCAACGTGGACTTCGCCGACGTACGCACGGTGATGAGCGAGATGGGGCTGGCGATGATGGGCACCGGCGTGGCCCGCGGCGACGACCGCGCGCAGGCCGCGGCCGAGGCGGCGATCCGCAACCCGCTGCTGGACGATGTCAACCTGCATGGCGCCAACGGCGTGCTGGTCAACATCACCTCCGGCACCGACCTGACCATGGCCGAGTTCGACGAGATCGGCCGCGTGGTCAGCGAGTTCGCCTCCGAGGACGCCACCGTCATCATCGGCACCTCGCTGGATCCGGCGATGCAGGACGAGGTGAAGGTCACCGTGGTCGCCACCGGCCTCAGCCGCGCGGCGGTGCGCCAGGCGCCGGTGGACGGCCAGCGCGGCAACCGCTTCGAGCCCAGCCAGGAGCAGCCGCGCCGGCCGCATGTGCAGCTGATCAACAGCCAGGCCAAGCGCGACGGCACCACCGGCCTGCCGATCGACGCGGTCGCCGACGGCTACGCCACGCTGCCGTCGTCCAGCCTCGCCGGCAGCCTGCGCCGCAACGCGGATGCCGCGCCGGTGGCGGCCGAACTGCCGAAGGACGATTACCTGGATATCCCGGCGTTCCTGCGCCGGCAGGCGGACTGAAGGCCGCCGCGGCGCCCCGCGGGGCGCCGGCTCCGTGTCCGATCGCCCGCCGGGGGTGCCACCCCGGCCGGCTTGCGGTCGGCCAGCCTCGTGCTGGCCGGCCTTTTCCGCGCCGGAGCGTGCCGGCGCCGCGCGCCGCCGCGTCATCCGCGCAACGCAGTGTTTACGTTCAGGTTCAGCATGACGCGTGGTAAATTGCGCCGATGTTGCGCCAGCGCACCCTCAAGAACGTCATCCGCGCCACTGGCGTGGGCCTGCATGGCGGCGAAAAAGTCTTCCTGACCCTGCGCCCGGCGCCGGTGGATGCCGGGATCGTGTTCCGCCGGGTCGATCTGCAGCCGGTGGTGGAAATCCCCGCGCGCGCCACCCTGGTGGCCGAGACCACCCTGTGCACCGGGCTCAGCTGCGAAGGCGCCAAGGTGCAGACGGTCGAGCACCTGCTGTCGGCGCTGGCCGGGCTGGGCATCGACAACGCCTATGTCGAGCTGACCGCGCCGGAAGTGCCGATCATGGACGGCTCGGCCGGGCCGTTCGTGTTCCTGCTGGAATCCGCCGGGATCGCGGAGCAGGACGCACCCAAGCGCTTCCTGCGCATCCGCAAGCCGGTGGAAGTGCGCGATGGCGACAAGTTCGCCCGCTTCGAGCCATACGATGGCTTCCGCCTGGAGTTCACGGTCAAGTTCGACCATCCGGCCATTCCGGAGGCACTGTCGCGCGCCACCCTGGACTTCTCCACCGGCGACTACATCCGCGAGATCAGCCGCGCGCGCACCTTCGGCTTCATGCGCGACCTCGAGTACATGCGCGAGCGCAACCTGGGGCTGGGCGGCTCG
>CAYYAT010000236.1:0-3438 GCA_964469595.1 uncultured Thermomonas sp. | reverse complement strand
CGCCGCGAGGACGCCGCCGACCGCCCGATCCACGCGCGCATTCCCGCCGCCGCGCCGCTGCGCATCGCCGCCAGCCGTTCGCACCGCGACGCGCGCACCCAGGCGCTGCTGGATGCGCTGCCCGGCAGCGAGGTGGTCGGCTGTGGTTCGGCGCTGAAGTTCTGCCGGATCGCGGAGGGTGCGATCGACCTCTATCCGCGCTTCGGCCCGACCAGCGAGTGGGACACCGCGGCCGGCCAGGCCATCGTGGAGGCCGCCGGCGGCGTGGTGCTGGACGCGCGCGGCCGCCCGCTGCGCTACAACCAGCGCGACACCCTGCTCAACGGCGACTTCATCGCCGCCGGCGATCCCGCCCTGCCTGCCCGCCTGCCCGCATGAACCCGCCAGCCGACGATCCCCGCGACATTCAGGCCCTGCTGACGATCATGGCGCGCCTGCGCGATCCCGACGGCGGCTGTCCGTGGGACCTCGCGCAGGACTTCGCCAGCATCGCCCCGTACACCATCGAGGAAGCCTATGAAGTCGTCGATGCCATCGACCGCGGCGACCTCGACGATCTCAAAGACGAGCTGGGCGACCTGCTGCTGCAGGTGGTGTTCCATGCGCGCATGGCTGAGGAGGCCGGCGCGTTCGCCTTCGCGGACGTGGTGGCGGCGATCTGCGACAAGCTGGTGCGTCGGCATCCGCATGTGTTCGGTGACCGCTCCGCCGAGGACAGCGGCGAGGTGCTGCGCCACTGGGACGCCATCAAGCGCGCTGAGCGCGCGGCCAGGGGCGAGGCCGACGCCTCCGCGCTGGCCGGTATTTCGCGTGGGCTGCCGGAGTGGCTGCGCGCGGTGAAGCTGCAGCACAGGGCGGCCAAGGTCGGCTTCGACTGGCCCGGCCCGGCGCCGGTGATCGCCAAGCTGCACGAGGAGATCGAGGAGGTGCGCGCGGAGTTCGACGCGGTCGCCGCCGATCCCGCCGATGCGGCCGCGCAGGACCGGCTGGAGGAGGAGCTCGGCGACGTGCTGTTCGTCTGCGCCAACCTGGCGCGCCACGCGAAGGTGGACGTCGGCGCCGCGCTGCGCCGGGCGAATGCCAAGTTCGAGCGCCGCTTCCGCGCGATGGAGGCGCTGGCCGCCGCCGACGGCGGGCTGGCGGGCAAGCCGCTGGAGGAGCAGGATCGCTACTGGGCGCTGGCGAAGGCGGCGGAGAAGGAGGAGGCCAAGCGATGAGCGAACGGTTTTCGAGTTTCCGCGAGTTCTATCCGTTCTACCTGGGCGAGCACCGCAACCGCACCTGCCGGCGCCTGCACTTCGCCGGCAGCAGCCTGGCCATCGGCTGCGTGCTGCTGGCGATCCGGCAGGCCGATCCCCGGTGGCTGCTGGTGGCGCTACTTGCCGGCTACGCCTTCGCCTGGGTCGGGCATTTCTTCTTCGAGAAGAACCGCCCGGCCACGTTCCGCCACCCGCTGTATTCGTTCATGGGCGATTGGGTGATGTTCAAGGACATCCTGGTCGGCAGGATCCCGTTCTGATCCGCGAGCGGTGCGCGGCTTCGCTCACTCCATGAAGATCAGCCAGGCCGCGCACACCACCAGCGCGAAGCCGGCCCAGTGGTTCCACTTCAGCGGCTGGCCCAGGTACCAGGTGGAGAACCCGGCGAACACCAGCAGGGTGATGACCTCCTGCATGCCCTTGAGCTGGGGCGCGCTGTACACCGCGCTGCCGATCCGGTTGGCGGGCACCATCAGCAGGTATTCGAAGAATGCGATGCCCCAGCTCACCAGGATGACCTTGGGCAAGGCGGTGGTGCGGTCCTTCAGGTGGCCGTACCAGGCATAGGTCATGAACAGGTTGGAGAACACCAGCAGCAGCGGGGTCAACAGGCGGGCATGGGGCATCGGCGGTCGGGGCGGGCATGGGTGGCGGGGCGGAATGCGCAGGATAGCCTTCACGCAGCATCCACCGGTGGCTGGGCATGGTGCCGGCATGATGGATGGGGTCATGGGCATGCGTGAAAACGGACAGGCGGGGCTGGTGCTGATCGTCGAGGACAATCGCAACATCTCCGAGATGGTGGGCGAATATCTGGAAGACCGCGGGTTCGAGGTGGACTACGCCATGGATGGGCTGGATGGCTACCGGCTGGCGGCGGAAAACGCGTACGACGCGATCGTGCTGGATCTGATGCTGCCGCGGCTGGATGGTGTGGAAGTTTGCCGCCGCCTGCGCAACGAGGCGCGCAAGGCCACCCCGATCCTGATGCTGACCGCGCGCGATACGCTCGACGACAAGCTCGGCGGGCTTTCGTCCGGAGCCGATGACTATCTCACCAAGCCGTTCGCCATCCGCGAACTGGAAGCGCGCCTGCGCGCCCTGATCCGTCGCGACCGCCGCCAGGTCGGCGGTGGCGTGCTGCAGGTGGCCGACCTGGTGCTGGATCCGGCCGCGCTGCGCGCGACCCGCGCCGGGCAGGAGCTGTCGCTGTCGCCGATCGCGCTCCGTCTGCTGGCCATCCTGATGCGCGAATCGCCGCGGGTGGTGTCGCGGCAGGAGATCGAGCGCGAGATCTGGGGCGACGACCTGCCGGATTCCGATACCCTGCGCAGCCACCTGTACAACCTGCGCAAGGTGATCGACAAGCCGTTCGACCGCCCGCTGCTGCATACCGTGCAGAGCGCGGGCTACCGCATCGCCGATCTGGCGGCCTGATGCCGCCGGCCGCGCATGCCCAGTCCCTCGCCCAGCCCTGATCCTGCACGCGCCTCGACGCCCGCCGAGCGCCTCGCGCGCGAGCAGGACTTCACCCGCGACGCCAGCCATGAACTGCGCACGCCGCTGACCGTGATCCGCATGGCCAGCGACCTGATCGCGCACGATGACGGCCTGTCGGAGGCCTCGCGGCGTTCGCTGGCGCGGATCCGCGAGGCGGTGGCGGGGATGGAGGCCACCATCGATGCCTTGCTGTTGCTGGCGCGCGGGCAGGACGTGCCGCTGGAGGTCGAGGATTTCCACCTCGGCGAGCTGCTGGAGCAGGTGCTGGAGCAGGTGCGCCCGCAGCTGCAGCGCAAGCGCCTGGCGCTGGCCCTCGAGCAGCAGGCCGATCCGCTGCTGCATGCGCCGCCACGGGCGATGGAAGTGGTGCTGGGCAACCTGCTGGCCAATGCCGCCCGCTACACCGATGCCGGGCAGGTGCGGGTGCGGGTGCTGCCGGACCGGGTGGAGATCGAGGACACCGGGATCGGGATGGATGCAGCCACCCTGGCACGCGCCTTCGAGCCGTTCTACCGCGGCCTGGGCACGCCGTCCGGCGGCGGCGGGCTGGGGCTGTCGGTGGCGCACCGGCTGGCCCAGCGCTGCGGCTGGACGCTGCGGCTGGACAGCACGCCCGGGCAGGGCACCTGCGCCAGCCTGCTGTTCGGGCGCGCCGTGCAGGACTGATGGCACGGTCGGG